>NZ_OZ007017.1:1590936-1909124 GCF_963931465.1 Erysipelatoclostridium sp. An173
TATTTAAAACATATGTATTTGCAATAAAATCATAACTATTTAGTTTTAAATAAATATTAGCTACTGTCTTATTTTTTATCAAACCAGCTTTATCTAACTGATCTAAAACAGATGCATTTGAACCTGATATTTCTACAATTACTTCCTCATCTTTTGAAGAAACAGCACCTTGTCCATCAAAATAAACAAATGTTAAAACTAGCACCAAAATTAAAACACTAGCAATTATTCCAATAATGATTTTATGTATTTTTTTCATAAACGCCTCCATTTTTTACATTATATGATATTTTTTATGCTGTTTCAACTTATTTCACTACTACTAGTATGACAAGAAAAAATAGAGATGAAAACATCTCTATCGAAATTTTAATAAATTGTTTCAAATTTAGTAATACATACTGGCTCATTTACCATATAACTGTATTTAGTTTCAAATAACATACCACCACGTTCTTTGCGGTATTCATAGCTTTCTACTACGCCACCTTTTTGACATACTACAACGATCCAGCGATCTTTAAAGATTTTTAAATCACGTGGATTTGGTGAAGTATCAACGAAATCTTTATAAGTTAACATACCAGTTTCTTTATCAATAATAAATAAAGATAAACTATCATGTCCACAGTTGGTAACATATAATCTTTCTTCTTTTTCGCTAAAAATCATTTGACTAGCAGTACTTGGTATATCTTCATAACCTTCTTTTGGATACGTATCAATAGTTTGAATCAACTCAAAATTTAAATCATTATATTTATAAACGTTTATAGTACAAGATAGCTCATTTAATACATAAGCGATTGTTCCAGCTTTGTTAAATAAAATTTTATTAGGACCAGAACCTGGTTGTAAATCAAATGAATGTTCTTCATCCAAAGCAATTTCACGATCAATCATTTTAAATAATAAAACTTTATCTAAACCTAAATCAACTACAATTAAACGTTGTTTATCTGGTGTAAAATCAACATAGCATGGGTGTGGTTGATTTTGTCTTTTAGGGTCAATACTATGACCTTCTAATTGATATCTAGAACATGGTGCAATTAGTTTTTTCTTTTCAATACGAGCTACTAAAATTTCACTATTATAATAATCTACTGCATATAGTCTATCAGCTGTTTCGTGATCTCCATTAGTACAAGCATGAACATAAGTTTTACCATTATCACTAATATGTGAAACTAATGCTAAAATATCTGACGTTGCAGCATATGAACAAATTCCGCCATCCCCTTGTGTACCGGAACGATTTTTATAAGTCACACAAACAAAACGACCATAATTAAAACTATAAATCGGATCTGATGGTGTCTTAAAAAATTTTTTATATAATATTTCCCCATTTTCAACATCAACTTGAAATGTATAAAGCCCTCTAGTTTGATCATTACCATAAGAATTAACAAAGAATGATTCTGTTATTCTCTTTTTCCCAAATAAACCAAATAAAGCCATTTAATAATACCACCTTTTCTATTTTTAAAGATAAAAAAGCTAATTTAATTAGCTTTTATTAATTATTTTTACTGTTATGACAGCATTCTTCTTCATTTTCATGGTTATGACAACATTCATGATTACCATGGCCTTGACCATGACAGCACTCATGATCTTTTTCATCATGATGATGACAACCATTACCGCCATGACAACATTCATGATTGTTTTGTTGCTCTCCCATAAAACTTTGGAATACTTCTTCTACTAATTCCCATTCTTCAGGGGTTTCAATTGGGAACAATTGTCCAGTTTCATCATAAATTGATGCATAAACACTAGGTTCATCTAATGATGCATCATAGTATAAAACATATTGCTTATTTAATTCATCGTTATTAAAAGTAAATAAGACTTCAAATTCTTTTTCATTTCCTTGGTCATCAATAACCTGGATTTTATTTGCTTCCATTAATATTCCTTTCTATTTACTGTCTAAGTATCCTTGTAATATTGCTACTGCTGCCATTTTATCAATTACTTTTTTTCTTTTCTTGCGTGAAACATCAGCAAAAATCAATTGATTTTCAGCTGCTTTAGTAGTTAATCGTTCATCTACTAAAACAACATTTATTCCTGGAACTTCTTTTTCTAACATTTCTTTAAATTTAATAGAAATCTGAGCTCTTATTCCTAGATCACCATTCATATGTTTAGGAAGCCCAAGAACAACTGTTTCAATATCATTTTCCTTAATGATCTTAGCAACATATTTACAAGCAGCATGATAATCGTTTTCTTTAAAACGATACGTTTCTACACCATGAGCAATCATTCCTAATAGATCACTCATGGCAATACCGCAGGTTTTAGAACCTAAATCTAAACCTAAAATTCTTTTCATTCTATTTCTCCAAATATGATTTGACTAATTCTTCAATAATTTCATCACGTTCAATTTGTTGGATAATATTTCGAGCATTCTTATGACTAGAAATATAAGCAGGATCATTAGAGATTAAATACCCAGCAATTTGATGTACTGCGTTATAACCTCTTTCATTTAACGCTTCTATTACTGTTTTTAGATTTTGACGAATCATTTCACGTCGCATATCTTCAGAACTGAATACTTTTGTTTTTGTTAAATCTTGCATAATATTGCCCCCCTTAAGGCTTAGCCTATAACATCATTTTACACCAAATATTAGTAAATTAAAAGAAGTTTTTAAGCTCAGTCTTAATCATAGCGATTTTATCATTTACTGGACAACCACCTTGAGCAAAATCAGGTTTTCCACCACCGCGTCCATCAACGACAGCATTTATTTTCTTAACGATATCTCCTGCTTTAAATCCTTTAGCAACATAATCTTTAGTTACCCCAACAAAATATGAACATTTACCCTCAAATTGAGAAACTAAAATTACAATTCCTTCATCTAATTTATCTCTAAAATCAAATGTTAATTGTTTAGCTTTAGCACTATCAATTTTTTCTTCTACTAATAATACTTTAACACCATTAATATCTTGAACATCGTTAACTTTATTAGCAGCATTTAAAGCATTCAATTTACTATTTAAATTTTCAATTTCTTTTTTATCAGCAGCTAATTCTTTTGATAAAGCTGTTACTTTGTTGACAACTTCTTTACGATTTTTGATTTTTAAAACATCACTAATTGTATCAACAACTTCTTTTTCATGAACAAGAGCTTGATATGCTTTTTTACCAGTAACTGCTTCAATACGACGAACACCACTACCAACACTTTCTTCAGCTTCGATTTTAAATAGACCGATTTTAGCACTATTGCTTACATGGCAGCCACCACATAACTCTTTTGAAAAATCACCAATTGTTACGACACGTACTGTATCACCATATTTTTCATCAAATAGAGCCATTGCACCATTTTCTAATGCTTTTTCTTTACTCATGAAATCAATGCTTACATCAATACCATCAAAGATAACATCGTTTACAGTTGCTTCAATTTCTTTAATTTGATCATTTGTAATTTTTTCAAAATGAGTAAAGTCAAATCTTAAACGTTGATCATCAACATAAGAACCAGCCTGGTTAATATGACTACCAAGAACTTGTTTTAAAGCAGCTTGTAATAAATGGGTTGCACTATGGTTGGCAATAATTTTATTACGTTTTTCTTTATCAACATCTAAAGTTAAAATATCTCCTAAAGTAATAGATCCTTTTTTCAATTTCACAAAATGTAAATGTTGTTGATTTGGTGCTTTTAAAACATTTTCTACTTCTGCTAAGCAATTTTCATTATAGATAGTTCCGGTATCAGCACATTGACCACCCATTTCAGCATAGAAAGTTGTTGTATCAAAAACAATTTCACCATAATCATCAATTCGATCTACTTTGACTCCGTCTTTAAACAATCCAATAACTACGCTGTTAATATTAGCTGGATTATATTCAAATGTTGAAGGTAAATCAAAAGACATTAAATCAGGTTTTTGGCTAGTCATACTTTCACCTTCACTACGAGCTCCACGAGATCTTTCTTGCTGGATCTTTAATTCTTCTTTAAATCCTTCTTCATCAACTTTTAAATTTGATTCACTAGCAATTTCTAAAGTTAATTCAAATGGGAATCCATAAGTATCATATAACTTAAATGCTTCTTTACCACTAATTACACCTGTTGTATTTTTAGTGATAATACTATTTAATAATTTTTCACCATTAGATAATGTTTTATGGAAAGCTTCTTCTTCTTTACGAACTAGATCACTAATATAATCTACTTTTTCTGGTAAATAATCATAGAATTCTTTCATAATATCACTAACAGTGCTTACTAAATTGTACATAAATGCTTGTTCAATACCGATTTGTTTACCATATCTAACCGCACGTCTTAAAATTCTTCTTAAAACATAACCACGACCAGCGTTATCAAATAATGCTCCATCAGCTAAAGCAAATGTTACTGTTCTAATATGATCGGCAATAACACGGTATGCCATTTTGTTTTCTTGATAACTTACTGATGCAATTTTTTCTACTTGATGGATAATCGGTAAGAAGAAATCAGTATCAAAATTAGTTTCTCCATTTTGGAAGATACTTGTAATTCTTTCTAATCCCATTCCAGTATCAATATTTTTTTGTGGTAATTCTTTATATTCTTCACGTTTTAATCCTTCTTGAGAATTATATTGTGAAAATACTAGATTCCAGATTTCGACATAACGATCATTTTCTAACTCTTCAAAAAATAATTTTGTTCCTAAACCTTCAGGATCATATTTTTCACCACGATCATAAAAGATTTCTGAATCTGGTCCACATGGCCCTTCACCGATTTCCCAGAAGTTTCCAGGTGTTTTTAAAATGTGGTCTTTAGCAACTCCAATTTCATTAACCCAATAATCATAAGCTTCATCATCATGATCATGAACAGTAATATAAAGTTTTTCTTTATCAAAAGCAAACCATTTTTCATCAGTCAGTAATTCCCAAGCATATTCAATAGCTTCTTTTTTAAAATAATCACCGATTGAAAAGTTACCTAACATTTCAAAAAATGTATGATGTCTAGCAGTTTTCCCTACATTTTCAATATCATTAGTTCTAATTGATTTTTGAGCGTTTGTAATTCTTGGATTTTCTGGTTTGATTGTTCCATCAAAGTATTTTTTAATAGCCGCAACACCAGCATTAATCCATAATAAAGTTGGATCATCATTAGGAATTAATGAATGACTTGGCTCAACTTTATGGCCTTTACTTTCAAAAAAATCCAAAAACATTTTTCTTACTTCATTTCCAGTTAATTGTTTCATCCTATTCTCCTTTACTTCTACAAAATAAAAAGTCGTCCCTATCTAGGAACGACTAAATCGCGGTACCATCCTAGTTCATGAAAACTCATGCCCTTAATTAGCTGATAACGTAGCTTACACGGTAAATTTTAATTACTCTCCAAAGTAGCTTTCCTATACGATACTAAGTATTTTCACCAGCCATACTCTCTCTAAAAAGCTATCAAATATAGTACTCTTCTTTTTCAACGATTTACCAAATTATAAACTATCTATATTTATTTTTCAAGACTATAAATTTACATCTTTTCTTTTAAGTTACACATCATATTTTCAACACAGTCACATTCACTAAGCAAAATCATTAATGATGCCACCGACATTCCTAACAACAGTTTATTTCTTGCTATCATAAAAACTCACCTCAATCTAGTTTGTCTTTATTCAAGAAAATCATACACACTTATTGTTTCTTCTTTTTCAAAACGTTGAATCAAACTCGTTTTACGGCGAAAATCCTGGTAATTATTTAAACCATACATAAACGCTTTAAAACTACCCAAAATAAAAAGAGATTGTTTACTACGGGTTATTGCAGTATATAATAAATTTCGCTTTAACATCACATAATAATCTGATAATACTGCCATAATGACAATTTTAAATTCATTCCCTTGTGATTTATGAATCGACATACAATAAGCATGTGTAATAGTATTAAAATCATTACTAGTATATTCAATAATATTACCATCAAAATCAACAACAAGTGTATCTTGTAGATATTCAAAATTGTCTTTTAAACAAATATCAATTAATGTTCCAATATCACCATTAAATACTTCATCATCAGGCCGATTTTTTAATTGTAATATTTTATCACCAATTCTAAACTCTTTACGACCAACACGATAAATCAAAGTTTCATCATCACATGGATTAAAAACATCCTGCAATGCATCATTTAAAGCATCAATTCCTGCGACACCTTGATACATTGGAACTAATACTTGAATATCGTTATAATCATAACCTTCATCAATGGCTTTTTGAACAATTTTCTTTACGTTTTTTACGACATCATAGTTTGGACAAGAAAAGAAATTTATATCCGGATATTGTTCAAATAATGAAGCAGTATCATCAATTTGTTCATTAATAATATGATGAGCTAATTGAATAATTCCCGATTCTTTTGTTTGTCTAAAAATTTCATCAAGTTCGATCGTTTTAATTCCTGCTGCAATTAAATCATGTAAAACATTACCAGGAGCAACAGATGGCAACTGATGATAGTCGCCAATAAAAAGAATTTTACGAATTCTTTTTCCGGCTAAAAAAATACGGTGCAGCAATAAACAATCAACCATTGAAAACTCGTCAATAACTAAAACTTCAATATCTAAAGGATTTTTTTCATTCATTGCAAATGTATTGCTATGAAGATCCCATTTCAATAAACGATGAATCGTACAAGCACTTATTCCAGTTAATTCATTTAAACGTTTTGCTGCTCTTCCAGTTGGCGCAACTAAACCTATTTTATCTTCAGGAAATAATGTTTTATAAATTTTTAATAACGCTTGAACAATTGTAGTTTTACCAGTTCCTGGTCCCCCAGTTAAAATCATACATGAAGATTTTAAGAAATAATTAATTGCTTCTTTTTGCTTACTAGCATATTCAATTCCTTGTTTTTGTTCATAATTTTTTAGTAAGCGTGCTACTTCAGCTTCATCTACTATTTCTTCGGGCTGATTAATTAAGTTTTTTAAAAAAGAGGCAATATTTTTTTCTGCTTCATACATTTCATAATAATAATAGCGTTCTTCTTCTAAAACAACTAGACCTTCATCAATTAATTCATTTAAATACTCATCAAAAACAGTTTCTTCAATGTTATAAATAATTTTTGTAAACATTGTTTTAATTTCATCTAATAAACAATAGGTACTACCAGTATTAAAACCATATTGTTTTATACTATAGATGATTCCTGCTTTGATTCGATTAGGAGCATCTAAACTGCCTCCAGTTTTAATAGCTAATTCATCAGCTGTTTTAAACCCAATTCCATCAATATCTTCAATTAACTGATAAGGATTATTTTGTAAGACATCTAACGTTTTATCTTGATAAAAAGCTTGAATTAAACCAAGATTTTTCAAACTAATGCCATGACCCATAAAAAAGCGCATTACTTCCTGATCATAATCTCCACTAGTTAAAGTCTCATATATTGTTTCTCGCCGTTTTTCAGTCATTCCTCTTACAATATCTAAACTATGTTTATCGGTTTTAATTTTATCAATACAATCTTCACCTAAGGTATTAACAATTTCTGTTGCTAGAGTTTTTCCAATTCCTTTAAATAAAGGACTGGAAAGATATTTAATTAATTCATCATCTTCTTTAGCATAAATAATTCGATATTGCTCTAGTTTAAACTGTTTTCCATATTTAGGATGAATAACATAATCACCAGTAAATTCATATTTATCATAGTCATTAAAATTATTCATATAGCCAGTCATAGTAATTAGTTTATCTTCTTGCTCAACTTCAATTAAAACAACAAGATAATTAGAAGATTCGCTATAAAAGCGAATCTTCTTAATATATCCAGTATAAATAATCATTATAAATATTCGATTGGTTTACCATCTTTATAAACCGTTTCGATGGTTCCACCACCTAAACAAACATCACCATCATAAAATACTGCTGCCTGTCCAGGAGTTACTGCTTTGACTGGCTGGTCAAAAGTTAAATAAACTGTATTTTCGTCAACGAATTCCAAACTAATTGGGTTATCTTTTTGTCGATATCTAAATTTTGCATTACATGATATTTTACCAGCTGGCTTTTTAGAAGCAATCCAGTTGACATCACTAATTAAAGCACCGGTTGAATATAACCATTCTTTTTGATCACCTTGACAAACATATAAAACATTTTTGTCATAATCTTTACCAACAACAAACCAGGCAGCACCTGGTCCACCAATTCCTAATCCTTTACGTTGACCAATTGTATAGTACATAATTCCTGAATGTTGTCCAATTACTTTATTAGTTTCAATATCTACCATATTCCCTGGTTGTGCCGGAATATAATTTTGTAAAAATTCTTTAAAATCACGTTCACCGATAAAACAGATACCAGTACTATCTTTTTTATCAGCTACTGGCAAGTTCAATTCATGAGCAATTTTACGAACTTCACTTTTATCAATATCACCTAATGGAAATAATGAATTTTGTAATTGTTTTTGATTTAATTGACATAAAAAATATGTTTGATCTTTATTATGATCAACACCTTTTAACATGATTGAATCTTGTCCTTCTTGATGAACTACTCTTGCATAATGACCAGTAGCAATATAATCTGCTGATAATGTTTTTGCATAATCTAAAAAAGCTTTAAATTTAATATGCTTATTACATAAAATATCTGGATTTGGAGTTCTTCCTTTTCGATATTCATCTAAAAAATATGTAAAAACATGATCCCAATATTCCTTAATAAAATCAACTCGTTTGATTGGAATATCTAAACACTTAGCTACTGCTTTTGCATCATTATAATCTTTTTCCTGAGGACAAATATCATCATCATTAGTTGGATTACCTAAAATATCGTTATTTAATTGACTATCCCAGTTACGCATAAAAACCGCAATAACTTCATATCCTTGTTTTTTTAATAAATAAGCAGCAACTGCCGAATCAACACCGCCACTTAATCCTAATACTACTCTCTTTGACATTTTCGTCACCTCACCCGACTATAATAACATTATTTAATATAAAAAACCATATAATTTAAAAAAAGAAAGGATGATTTCCTTTCTTTTTATCCTAATCTTGACATTGGTAACATGGCTGCTCCAATAGCACCACAATCTTCTAATTCTGTTTTTAATAGTGGGATATGTCCACGCATACCAACATGGATCTTAGAGTTAAATTGTTCTTCTAAGCTATCTAAGAAATATTCACGTGATTTCATAACTCCACCACCAATTACAAAGCAATGTGGATCAACTGTATGAGCAATATTAGCAAACATTGTTGCAAGTTGAGAAACGCATTCATCAACAATACTTTTAGCTTTTAAATTACCTTCAGCAGCTAATCTAAAAACATCACCAGCATGATTTACAACATCATCACCTAATATTTCTTTACCTTTTCTAGTAATTGCAGTACCGCTTGCTTCACCTTCAACAGCACCTGGATTTAAACCACCAAATTTATAACCATTATTTTTTACGATGATATTTCCGATTTCACCAGCATGTCCACGACCACCAGAAACTAATTTACCATCAACAATAAACGCTCCACCAATTCCTGTTGAGATTGTAACATAATAACATGTTGGATAATTTTTACCAGCTCCTAAAAGTGCTTCAGCTAATCCAGCAACGTTAGCATCATTATCAATAAATACTGGTAAATTAAAACGATCTGCTAATTTATCACAAATAGGATAATTTTCAAATCCTGGTAAATTTGTAGCCATGATCATTGTCCCATTAACTGTATCAACTGGTCCTGGAACACCGATTCCAATACCGCTAACACCTTCAAGACCACCACAAACTGAAGTATCTAAGCTTTCAATTTGGCGAATAATTTTAGCACAAACGTAATCTGGTCCATTTTCTCTTTCTGTATTATCTTTTACTTCACTATATGTTGCACCTTTTTCATCAACTAGTAAAGTACGTACGTTTGTTCCACCTAAATCAATTCCAATGTAATATTTCATATCTATCCTCCTAATGTACTACAAATAATTATACAATAAAGGTTAGATATTTTAAAGATATCTAGAACAAAGTTTTAACTATTTTTTCAAACTGTTTTGGTACGTTACAAACTATTTCTTTATCTTGAAGATATTTTAATGTTCCGATTGTTTTAACAAATTTTATTTTATATGCATGTAATAGCTGGTTATTTAAACCAAATGTATTTTTTATTGTTTTATTTAATTTAAAATCACCGTATTTGCGATCACCAATTATTGGATGATCAATACTAGCTAAATGTACTCTGATTTGATGCATTCGCCCTGTAACCAATGTAACTTCAACTAAACTAAAATCATTTTTACTTTTAATTGGTTTAACAAGGGTTTCCATTGTTAAAGCACCTGGATAATCTTTATTTACTAACTTAACTTGTGATTTATCTTCAAGTTTTACCATATACCCTTTTAAATGTCTTGGCGTTGATAAATTTCCCTTACAGATAGTTAAATAGCTTTTTTCAATACAATGCCGTAGTTTGATCATTTCATTTAGATCTTGAAGTGCTGCAAGAGTTTTTCCAAAAATTACAATCCCGCTTGTATTACGATCTAAACGATGAACCGGTCCAGGCATAAAAGTATTTTCACGACTTAAATCAAGTTCGTTTTTAGAAGCTAAATAACTTAATACTTGATTTGTTAGGGTATTAATACTTTCATTAGCATCTTCATGTACTAATAATCCAGCTGGCTTATCAACTATTAAAATGTTTTTATCCTCATATAACACTTTGAAAGTCTTTTCAACTTCATAAATGCTTTTTTCAGCCGTGAATTCTTTAAACTTATCTTCATATAAAAACATTTCTAGAATATCACCATCAGCTAATATATACTTTTCATTTACTCGTTTGCCATTTACTTTAATGTCTTTTTTTCTAAACATTTTATAAATAAAATTACTTGGCGCATTAACTAATAGCTTCTTTAAATATTTATCAATACGCTGATTAGCATCATTTTTTGTTATTACTAATTTTTTCAATTCCATCACCAATATCCATTATAACAAAACCTTATCCATTTACCTAATACTTTTAAAATGTAACCCTTTACATTTAATTGAACTAGTGCTATAATTTAATTGTTAAGTGAAGACATTCGCTTTACATACCCCCTATTATCACCCTTACGTGAAATAATAGAAAAAAGTATGCACCCCCGCATACTTTTTTTGTTATAATCTAAATGAGGTGATTTATATGGAAAAAAAGCTTTCTAGCGAGCTAATTTATCAAGGTAAGATAATCAACGTATATAAAGATAAAGTTGAATGTGAAAACGGGAATATTGCAACAAGAGAAGTTGTTAGACATCATGGTGGTGTTGGTGTTTTAGCAATAGTTGATGATCAAATCCTACTTGTAAAACAATACCGTTATCCTAATGCTACTGATACGTTAGAAATACCAGCAGGAAAACTTGAATTAAATGAAGATACTGGTATTTGTGCATTAAGAGAATTAGAAGAAGAAACAGGTTATAGCGCTAAAGGAATTGAATTAATCGCAAAATTCTTACCAACACCTGGTTATAGCGATGAATGGCTTTATGTATATGAAGCTAAAGATGTATTTAAAGTTGAAAATCCTTTAGACTGCGATGAAGATGAGGTTATTGAATTAATACGTTTAGATATCGATACAGCATATCAAAAAGTGGTAAGTGGTGAAATTTTTGATTCTAAAACAATGATTGCTATTATGCACGCATATATTAATAAACATCATAAGTAAAAAACGATTTTAAGTCATCTTAAAATCGTTTTTAAATCTAAGTATAAAATAAAAAAATTCTGTTAAACAGAATCTAATAATGGCGGTCTGGACGGGACTCGAACCCGCGACCTCCGCCGTGACAGGGCGGCATTCTAACCAACTGAACTACCAGACCAATATTTTAATGGCGGAGACAGAGGGATTTGAACCCTCGCGCCAGTTTCCCGACCTACACCCTTAGCAGGGGCGCCTCTTCAGCCTCTTGAGTATGTCTCCGTCGTCTGCTTGTTTATAATAGCATATATATATTTTCTTTGCAATACCTTTTTTGAATTTTTTTATCTCTAAAATATAAGTGATTATATTTTTATTCGATTATTTCACTGTTTTTTATAAAAAAACTTTTTTTACATTTTTATCAAACTTTAACAATAAATCTATATTTTATTTTAAAATATTATTTTAATATTTACATTATTCTTCCTGATTATAACATTCAAATACATTATTAATGATATTTAGACTTATTCAAATTACCAACTTCTAGCTTAATAACTTTTTTAAAATACTCTATAGTATTATCTATCATCAGCTTTTAAATTTCCCGGTACAAAAAATATGTGGCTTTTATCTTCTAATTTGATATCTTCATAAATAATTCTATAATGTACCTTTTCATGATTGTATTAAAAATATAATATTGACTAGTTCAACTCTATTTTATATTAAATAAGATAATAATCACTTAAGTAGAAAACTAAACAAAAATTATCAATTTATATACAATATGTTATCTATAAATATTAATAAAATAAATAACACCATATATAAACTATTTACATTTAAATTAATTTACATATTTTTTCTTAACAAATCCGTATTTCATATTCTTACGTTTTTACAACTCTTACATAAATCTCCTATTAATTATTTTAAGAAGATGTCGATTACTTTCTTATAAAAATACCGATATGATAATACATACCGGCATTTTATATAACTATTTTAATATTCTTTTTTTATATTACGAATAGCTAAACAAATACATCCTAACATTGCAATAGCTAACATTCCATATGCAACTAATTCACTATCATCACCTGTAGCTACTGAATTAGCTTTTTTAATATCAGTATTAGTAACATTTTGTGAATTTTCACTTTTATCAGAGTCAGTTGGATTATTAGGATCTATAGGTATTACTGTGCTAGGTTTTTTTGCACCACATACTGTACAAATACCATCTTTATATTGATGTCCTGCACTTTCAATAACTGTACCTTTCTTTAAAACTTCGTTGCATCCTGTACATACCGTATCACCAGTATATCCATTTTCTGTACATGTTGCTTCTTTTTGATTAATTAACTGTGTTTTAATATGATTATTTGGATCAACTTCGCCGTATTGATTCCCACATTTTTCGCAAACAGCAAGTGTTGTACAAGTAGCTACTCCACCTTGATGTGGTAATTTTGAACCTTCATCTACAATTGTATCAGTTTCATCGCAGCGACTGCATTTTCCTATCATAGTACCATCATGTTCACAGGTTGCATCATTATTTGGTATATAATTTACAAAATCATGTCCTAGTTTTTCTATAGTTATCCTATCAGTAACAGCAGTGCATCCATCGTATAAACAATGTCTTGATTTTAATCCATCTTCTGTACATGTTGCTGGTCTATCTACACTATAATCATCAGACCATAGATGTTTACCGTTAATTGTTTCTGTGTATGTATCATTACAATTGTTGCATGTATATGTAACTATTTCTCCACCACAAGGCAATTCAGATTCTACTCTATTTACTATTTTGTAATCATGACCAGTAGCTTCTATTACCATTCCTTCTACAACAATTTCTTTGCATTCATTACATATAGTATCACCAGTATAGCCTTCTTCGGTACATGTGGCTTCTTTTTGATTAATTAACTGCGTTTTAACATGATTATTCGGATTGACTTCACCATACTCCTGATCACAGCCTTCACAGATTGCTCGTTTTGTACAGGTTGCTTCCCCACCGTGATGTGACAACATAGAACCTTTATCTACGATAGTATCAGTTTTATCGCAACGATCGCATTTAGCTGTCTTAGTTCCATCACTTGTACAAGTCGCATTATTATCTGATACATAATTTGTAAAACTATGACCTAATGGATCAATTTCAACAACATCTGTTACTTCTGAACATCCATAAATACAATGTTTAGACTTAGAACCCGGTTCTGTACAAGTAGGTTCTTTATCAATTGTATATTCATTTTCCCAAATATGTCCTGAACCTTCTGTTTGTTTAAATGAATCCTCACAATATTTACATTTATATGTAACCAAATCTCCTCCACAAGGAAATTCCGATTCAACACGATTAATTACTTCATACTCATGTCCTGTTGCAGGCACTATTTCCTGTTTCTTGATAACTTCTTTGCAAACAGAACAGTGGGAACCTTCTGTTAAACCTGAAGTAGTACAGGTTGGGGCTTTAGCTTCATCTACTACTATGGTATGTTCAGTTTTAGGTATAAATTCAGTTTTTGTTGTACCACATGCAGTACAAGTATATGTCATAATACCTTGTTCACTACAAGATGGTTCTTTTGTAACTTGACCATCATCCCAGGTATGTTCGCTACATGCTAATACATTAATAGTATAGTTAATTGTGCATCCATAAACATTTGCACTAAATGTTGTAACTCCAACTTTCAATCCTGTTATCTTACCGTTTGATATAGTTATAATATCACTATTAGTACTTAAATCAGGTACTACTGTAATAGGAATTCCATCAGGTCCAAACCATCCAATTGATACATCTGTTTCTATGCCTAACTTAACAGCAGGAATATCGACTGTTTTCCCAATTTCTACATCAATTTTTTGATTCAAACTTTTAACAATAGATTCAGGGTGATACATATCGGCAATTACAACAGGCACATGTCGCAAACCGTCATATACTGGTATTTCTGGAATATTAGATTTATACATTCCAAATTCTTGAACCCAGCATTTAACACCATTTACTTCGGCATACCCTATACCTATTGCATTGAATCCTTGATTCAACATGTTTCTTCGGTGTCCCTGACCATCATATAACTCGTTAGTTTCTTGCCATTGTTCAAAATAAACTTCCGCATTTCCATATGTTCCAATTGCTATATTTTCACCATATGAATTTACTCCTTCATATTCTGCAGTAAAACAAATTGTTCCATCTGGCCTAATATGATCATAGTTTAAAGCAATTTCTGCGGCACGTTGCATAGCAATCTGTTCTAAAGCATAATCATATGCAAGTGGCTGTAAAGTGTTATTTGAGCTTGTATTATAGTAAATTTTATTCTCGTTTTTTTCATCCCATATCCAAGCATCATCACCTGTCCTCCAGTCATTAATCATACCTAGCATTCTTCGTGCTTCAGACTGATTGTAATTGGCTTCTATATATAATTCTGTACTATCTGTATTTTGCGCCTTAACTGATAATGGTGTCATATACGCTAATACAGTAAAAGAAACCAGTAATGATAATAAAAATTTAATCTTTTTCATCTGTTCGCAAGTATAACCTTGCATTTTCCTCCCTTCTCAAAAATATTTTTTGAACAACAATTGTACTATACAATGTATAAACCCAACTATTAAAATAATATATATATCACAACTATTGCATATAAATATTATAACACTCATATCACAAATTTTATATATTTTATCGATATTTTTCTATATTTTTCCCATGATTTAACAATATTAATTGTGATAAATAACAATTAAAAACCTAGATCTAATAACAACGAGCCAATATTAGTAAATACAGATAGCAAATGGAATTATGTATGTCTGATGTTAGAATTGTATAACAGAGATTGTAGGATATGCAGCTGAAAAAAATAAAAATGCCAAACCAGTTGAAAAGGCACTTTATTCAATAAAATATGATTTAAGTAAGATAGATTTGTTTCATACTAACTATGCCGAATTCGGTATAGTAGTGATCGTAGAAGTGAATTTAAAAATGAAGAAATTGAAAAAGCATTAAAAACATTTAATATAACCAGATCACTAAGCACAAAAGGATGTCCGTATGATAAAGCGGTAGCTGAAGCAACATATAAAATTATAAAAACAGAATTTGCATTTAATAAAAGGTTTGATAGTTTAGAAGAGTTAGAACTGGAATTATTTGATTATGTAAACTGGTATAATAATATCAGGATACATGGTTCACTTGACTATAAAACACCTGTTGAATTTAGAATGTTCTCATAGAAATTGTCCAAAAAAGTGTTGACAATCCACACTAAATTGGACAGTTTCTAAGAGAACTGTTACAATTTAGTGTAACCTATCCAAGTTCCCCATTCTGGGACAAAAGAGTATGAGAAGAGAAACATATAAAAGATTTATAATGTCATTTCTGTAAGAAAATTGTATCTGTTATTTTGAGAGTGTAAAATAAACTGTATAAGTTGAGAGCGTACGGCTCAGCTTCACAGTTTTTATTTATATCTATGTTATAATAAAAAAAGAAGAGATATATGAATATGGCAAGAATAAAACGTAATCCTAAAAAAGTTGCACTGGCATAGGCTATTATCGATGCATATGACCCAAAATTGTCTAATTTAGTGAAACATATCATTACTCCATTTAATTTTCATATAATAAGACACACCTGTATCACAATACCGACAATCAATAATATTGATTTAGAAACTTCGCATGATCTAATGAGACATAGTAATATCAATACTACTATGAGCATTTACACTCATATCCAGGAAAAGCATAAATTAGACACTGTAAACAGTATTTTTGACAAAAAATGTGGCAAAAACACAAGATAAACAAAAAGCCCTCAACTAGAATCAGCTCTAGAATGAGGGTTTCAAGAGATTTTGATAATCTCATAGTATTTATAATGGTCTCCCCTTAGGGATTCGAACCCTAGACCCACTGATTAAGAGTCAGTTGCTCTGCCAGCTGAGCTAAGGAGAGATGACAAATATTATAATACATCAACCTTATAAGAAAAGCAAGTGAAAAATAATGAAAAAACTAAATAGCTATGATATAATTAATCAATGAATGGGGTGACTTGGCAATGTTTTACAAACAAACGGTTAATAATATAAAAGTAGTTATAATTCCACTAGATGGCGGTTTATTAGATTTAAATCGGCTTCGTTTTAACTATTTCAAAAGAATATGTAAAAAACATAATTATAATATTACTAAAAAAGAATTTGAAGATTCTTTAGGTAATATGAAAACAATGTATCAACAATTCCCTATTAGTAAAAATTATAGCAGTGAAGAAATTAATAACGTTATTGAACGTGATTTATTTGAATACGCAAAATTAAAACCTGATGCTATAAAAAAGGAAGGTACTGAAGAATTATTACATTTCTTTAATCAAAGAAAAATAAAAGTTGCTGTTTTATCAACCCATAAAATAAAAAGTGCTATTAGATATTTACAATTAACAAAATTATATAATCAAATTGATTTTATCATTGGTGGCGATAGTGAATTACCTGGCTTACCTGATCCAGCTGTCTTAACAACCACTTTAGAACAATTAGATTGTCAACCTAGCGAAGCAATGTTAGTTGCCAATTTTCCAAGTTTATTATCAGCCGGAAATCAAATATTAATGAATGTAATCTATCTTAATGATTTATGCAGTGCCAATGAGACAGTAATTCCTCGTGTTTTTAAAATTGCTAAAAACAACTTTGACGTTATTAATGTCTTTTTGTTTTCACCATATGATACTATGGAAATTTATTCACCATTACTTGGCATGTCTAAAGATATGGATTTAGAAACCTTAAATCAAACCTATCATCATTTATTAGAAGAATATAAAAATGATGAACAATTAATTGAATTAGTACGCGATACATATCATTATTTTTTAGGACAAATTGTAAGTGAAGATGATTATCCAATAATAGAACCTAGTTTTTTTAAAGAATATTCAAATAACGAATCCAACAAAGATTCTTCTATAAATAAAAAAAACAATGATTTATCATCATTATTAAAAAATCAAAAAAATACAAAAACTTCTATTAGTACTGATTTAAATGAAGTCAATAATTTAATTGACCAGATCAATGGAAATGTTTCTAACGAAAATATTGAAGAAAACAAACAAGAAAAACTACAAATAGAAAAAGAAAAAACTATCGGATCAAAACTTGCTGATTTTGGCTATACTTTAATTATTGATGCCTTAGTATCATTTATAGCATTATTACTTTATGTTGGTTTTGAAGATTTTATTAATGGTCCTGGTATTGGTGCTAGTATTGTAAGTAAAATCATTGAATTATATATTACTATTGCTTTAGCACCATTTAAATTGATTTTTAACGGTTTAAATAGCTTAATTAGCCTAGTTCCTGATTATTCAACAATAACTGCTGGAAATCAGTTTTTATCAACTTTAGCGATAGAACTTCTTTTTGCCATTATATTTAATATTATCATTATTTATATATGTAAATTAGTTTATCGATTAATTAAAAACATCGGAGTCGAAAATGAAGATAATTAATAAAATTAAAGAAATAGATGTAAAAACATCACACTATTTTTTAAAATACTATCATCACCATTTTCTAAATAAGATCTTGATACTGATCACTGGAATTGGTGATTTTGGAATGATTTGGCTTGGCTTAATTTTAATATTGAGTCTTCATAGTCAAACTCGTTTTCTTGCCCAAAGAATGTTAACAGCCCTACTCGCTTCAACAATCATTGGTCAAGTAACTATTAAATCACTTGTAAAAAGAAAACGTCCTTGTCATACATTTACAGATGTAAACATGTTAATAGCTATTCCTAATGACTATTCATTTCCATCTGGACATACTACTTCAAGCTTTGCTTGTGCAACGACAGTATGTTTTTTATTTCCTAAAGCAGGAGTAATTTTTATGATCTTCGCTTTTATAATGGCATTTTCTAGATTATATCTGTTTGTCCATTATTTAAGTGATGTTACTTTTGGAATGATTTTAGGTATTTTAGTAGGAGTAATTGTTATGTTAATATAAAAAAAAGTGCCAAAAACTGGCACTAAATTAATAATCCAATACTTAAAACCGCAATCAAGTTCTTTGCCATATGTAACAAGATAGACGCAAAAATCGTCTGTCTTTTTTCATATACATAAGAAAGTGATAACCCTGTTGCCATATATGGAATCAGCTTAATCCATTCAGTCATGTCCCCTGCAAGAATGTAAGTATAAACATGTAATAAACCAAACAAAAATGCTGAAAGTATATGCGCTAAAACTTTATTTTTTTGCCTTAATGTATTGAAAATAACCCCTCTAAATAACATTTCTTCAACAAAAGGAGCTAAAATAACACTTTGGATAAACATTAATGGCAGATTAGATTTCACTAATGATTCTACAAATACTTGATTAGTAGCATCAGAAGCCTGAGATCCTAAAATCAAAGTTTCAATAGCTGTACCAACGAAAGCTAACCCATAAGATACAACTAAACCGATTGTAAGTACCCAAATAATATTTTCTAAAAATTTATCTTTAAAGATTTTCCAATTTTCAATTAAGAAATCTTTTAAAACAAATATTATCGGTATAGCCGAAGCAATCCCTATTAACATATTATAAATAATATTTACAAAATCAGCTGAATAAGCATTGCTAATATACATTAAATAAAGATTTATTAAAAAATTCAAAATTGTCGGTGCAAAATACAAATACCAGGGAAAAAGAAGAATTACCCCAATTGCTTTTTGCCGATTATTTAACTTCACTGTTTCAATCAAATTCAAATTAACACCCCGCTAAATCTGGTTTTTATCTTCTAAATCAATTTCTTCAAAAAATACTGCTTTACATACTTCTAGTTCAGCTGTAAATAAATAAACACCTACAATTGTCGTAAGTACATCTACAATAATTGGTACTGGAATAATCATTGTAACAACAGTCATAATAAGTACCGCTAAAAAATACCAGCCAATATAAGAAAGATATAGTACTACTAAAGTTGATTTATGCCCTTTCATTAATCGAGCTGATTCACTCATCGCCTTAGCACCCTTTATATTGTATTTTTCTAATAAATATGGTGTTAAAGCAAAATATAATGAATACATTATTAAAACAACTATCAACACAATACTACCCCAAAAAAAGATATTACCAATATTTTCTATCACTGTAACCATTTTTGGATCATTTAAAATAGTACTAATATCTGTTGTTTCAAATCCTGATTGCATAATAAACGATATAATACTATTAAAGGCAGCATCGCCAATTATTAACTTTGAAACCAGAGCAATAATTAAAAGAACTAACATCAATAAAAATAACAGCAATAATTCTTTAATAAAATAAGTAAAAAATAAATCTTTATACCTTTTTATCCCAACTAAACCATCTTGTTCTATTGATAATTCATCACTTCGTTCATTAACTGTTTTTAAAGCAGTTACTACTTTTCCATGTGAAAACGGTAAAATCAAAAAGCCCAATATAGTTATCAAAAACGGAATACTACTTCCAATTAATTGAATTAAATAATTTATAGCAACCATCATGATACCAATAAATAAAAATATCATTACAATACTACTACGATTAGTAGCAATCATACTTCTAGCCTTGGTCTTTATATCACGAACATTCATACTAATCCCTCCATGTTATTATTATATCAAATAATAGCATTAAAGGGAATTATTTGATGTCTAAACTAGTTTTTATAGCTTGATTAATCTGTTTCATAATTCGATTATCAATTTTTCCAACCTTTTCTTTAATTCGCTTTTTATCAATCGTTCTAATCTGTTCTAATAATACAACACTCTTTTTTTCTAATGACCCCGTCTCTAACATAACATGGGTTGGCAAAGGATTTTTAGTTAACCTTGATGATATCGGTGCAATAATAACTGTTGTTGAATAACGATTGCCTTTATTGTTTTGTAATATTATTACTGGTCGATATCCACCTTGTTCACTTCCTACAACTGGTGATAAATCAGCATAATAGATTTCCCCTCTATGTATCATAACAACAACTCCTTTATTGCAATATATGATTAAAGATAAATTTTATACCCAATAAAAGAGTTATATGGTATGATTATCTTATCAATATGGAGGTAAACAAAAATGATAAAAGCAGTAATTTTTGATATGGATGGTTTAATGATTGACAGCGAACGTGTAACCTTTGAGGGGTATCAACATGTTTTAGCTAAAGAAAACCTAACAATGAGTGAAGAAAAATACAAAACGCTTTTAGGAAAACCAGTAAAAGCTGTTCATGATTTATTTAAAGAAGATTATGGTCCACAATATGATGTTGACCAAATTATTAAAGATGTTCATGCTTATATTGCTAAACGTTTTGAAACTGAGGGCGTACCTTTAAAACCAGGACTAGTTGAATTATTAAAATATTTAAAAGAAAATAATTATAAAACAATTATTGCAACAAGTTCTCATCGTAATCGAGTTGATTTAATTGTTAAACAAGCCCAAATCGATCAATATTTTGATGATTCTATTTGCGGTGATGAAGTAACAAAAGGAAAACCAAATCCTGAAGTATTCTTAAAAGCTTGTCAAAAACTACAAGTATCACCACAAGATGCCTTAGTTTTAGAAGACTCTGAATCAGGTATCAATGCCGCTTATAATGCTGAGATAAAAGTAATCGGGATTCCTGATATGAAATATCCTGAAGAAAAATATGTTAAAATGACTTACAAAATTATGGATAACTTATTCCAGGTAAAAGATTTTTTAGAAGAAAACAATAAATAAGAAGGAATTAATTGAAATGAGCCCCGTTATTTGGATCCCCAAATAATGGAGGTTCATTTCATAATCGATTCCTTCTTATTATTTTTGATGCAAATTTAAACAAAAAAGATTAGCATACTGTATGTCTACAAATCCTAATCTTTTTATCAACACTTATAAATTAATAATCTTAAATTATTTTACTACATCATTCATTATCTGATCAATTAATTGAATAACTCGTTCACTATTTTTTCCATCTTGATATTTAAAAAACATTTGACTAAATTCTTTAATATCATAGCTTTTATTTTCCTTAATAGCATCAATTAATTCAGTTTCATTTTTACAAATTGCCCCTGGCATCACTTGACTATAATCAACAAAACATCCTAATGTCTTCAAATATTCATCTAAATCCGGAACATAAAAATACATCGGTTTATTTAATAAAGAATAATCAAAGATTATCGAAGAAAAATCAGAGATCAGCATATCACTAACTGTAAATAAATCATGAGTATCTTCATGATTTAAATTTATGATCCGTTTATCATCTTGTAATTTTGCTTTTAACAATAAAGGGTGGAATTTATAAATTAAAACATAATCATCACCTAAAGCATTTAAAACTTTTGTAGCATCAAAATCTACTGCTTTAAAACCTTGATAAATATTTCCTCTAAATGTTGGTGCATATAAAATTATCTTTTTATTTTCTAAAACAGGGTACTTACTAATCAGTTTTTGTTTAGTAGTATTTAAATAATTATCATCATTTAAATGATCAACACGTGGCATCCCCGTAGTAATTACATGATCTTTGCTTACCGCAAAAGCTTCATAATATGGTTCTTTCCAATAATCACTATTACTTATGACATAATCATAATTTCTAATTGGATATTCACGCTTAATCGCATTTCCAAATTTTTTAATTGCTCCAGTTGCATGCCAGACTTGAATAACAGTTACCCCTTCTCGTTTAAAATTACTTATAACATAGTTATTATCAGTAATTAAAACTAATTTTGAAGTGTTTATAACATATATTTGTTTGATACAATTTAACATGTACAAAAAATTATTTATCAATGATTTCTTATTATAATTTATTAATACTGTTTTTAAATCATAATCTTTTTTATTTTTAAGACCATCATAAATAATCTTTAAATCACTTTCTAAATGATTAGATTCTAGCGAAACAAATGCAATTTGATTTTGCTTAATAGAAAAACGACTTACAAAAATATTACTTATTTTAAGAATAATATAAATTATAATCTTTTTTATTCCCATTTTCTCACCTACTTAAATAATATTTCAACAACACGTTTACTTGCATTTCCATCTTCATGATTATTAAACCGCTGGTTAAATACTTCTAGTTTTGAATAATCATAACAATGATTGGCAACTTTATATAAAAGATCATCTTCATTTTCAATAACTTCACCAGGAAGATCATTATAAATATCTAAATAAAAACCTCTTAATTCATCACGATAACTATCTAAATCATACATATAGAAATAAATTGGTCTTTTTAAAATTGCATAATCAAAGAAAACACTTGAATAATCAGTTATTAAAACATCAGCAATTAGATATAATGAACTAATATCTGATTGAGGATCGATAAAATAAACAAAATCCTTAACGGCTTCTAAATCAAAATCATTTACAATTAAATAATGCGGCTTAAATAATACAATATATTCATCTTGTAAAACTTGCTGCCATTTTTTAAAATCAACTTCAAGCTTAAAAGTATAACCTTTTAAATTATATGAATTATCACGCCAGGTTGGCGCATATAAAATAATTTTTTTATCTTTAGGCAAGTTCAATTTAGCTTTAATTTTTATAACATCATCCTCAGTATAATTAGATAAAATATCATTACGAGGATAGCCTGTTTCAATTAATCTTTCTTTATTAATAGCAAACGCACTTTGAAATACTTCAGTAGTAAAACTACTAGGGCTAATCATATAATTATATTTACTTACATCATTATCATAAGTTGAACGCATTTCTTCAACTGACATTTCACTACGATAAAAAGTTGTTCCTTCAGGAACTTCAATATCATGAGCTAATTTTTTTAGCGGTGTACCATGCCAAGTTTGTAAATATATTTGATTTTTTTTCTTTAAGACATACTTTGGTAATTTACAATTAGAAATCCAATATTTACTGCGGGCTAAATAAAAGAAATATGGTATACTAAAATATTCAATAATCTTAGCATTTGGTATCTGGATATTCTTTTTTCGATGATGTTTTATTGCAAAAATGCAACGATATTTTTGATATTCTTGATGTGCCGTCATATATTGATGTAAGGCCATCGGATTATCAGAATAACCACGACCATGAAAAGAAATAAACAAAATCGTGTTTTTATCACAAGGAATAAAACGATATCCTAAGCGATAAATTATACGTATCATTTTTCCTAAAAATTTTTTTATCAGCTTCATTTTTTCCTCCTATAAAAATAAGGGGTATTGCCCCTTATTTAAACACTTCTTCAACAACACGTTTACTAGCATTGCCATCTTCCCATGAACAAAAGCGTTGATAAAATTGTTGATATTTTTCTTGATAATCAGCATTTAACTGATCAATATTTTTAATTTTGTCAACCACTTCTTCACTAGAAAATACTAACGGACCTGGTAATTCAGTTTCCATATCAATATAAAAACCTCGTAATACATCACGATATTTATCTAAATCATAGGTATAAAATAATAACGGTCTTTTTAAATTAGCATAATCAAAGAAAACACTAGAATAATCAGTAATACAAATATCACTAATTAAATATATTTCAGTAATATCATCATATTTACTTAAATTAAATGCAAAATCTTCTAAACCTGTTACATCTAAATTATCAGCAATGTAATGATGTGTTCTTAACAACACAACATATTGATCTCCTAATTCTTTTTTCAATAAATCTAAATCTAACTTCAATTTAAACTTATATCTACCATTTCCATAATATTCATCGTCACGCCAGGTTGGTGCATATAAAATAGTTTTCTTATCTAAAGGAATTCCAAGTTTTTTCTTTAAATTTAATGCTATTTCATCACGATTACTAGCAGATAATAAATCATTACGAGGATATCCAGTTTCTAACATATTACCATCGTACATAAAACAGCTTTTAAAAATATCACTAGAAAATTTATTTGGGGCAATCAAATAATCCCATTCTTTCTTTTGACGATAAAACTGTGCTTTATAAGTTGGTGAAGCAGCAGTTACTTCTTCTTGATCAAATGCTAATCGTTTTAGCGGTGTTCCATGCCAGGTTTCTAAAAATACTTGTTCTTCACGTTTTCTAAACCATAATGGCTGACGAATATTAAAAACAAAGTATTTACTAACCCCTAAATAATAAGCATATTCACGTGTAAATCTTTTTACAATTTTACCACCGTATGGTAACTTTTCATGAGGATCATTTAAAACCCAAACAAATTCATATTTACCTGGATAATTTTTCCCTAGATATTCATAGATATATTTAGGTGAATCAGCATAACTTTTTCCCATAAATGTTTCAAACATAATTAAATTTTCTTTAATTGGTTTATTAATATATTTATGTTGATAAAGATATTTGTTCATCTCGTTTTTATTTTTAAGAATTTTCTTAAATTTGATTTTTGCAAGATGACGATTCACCGCTCTTTTTACAGTCGCTAAATCTTTATTGATACAAGCGTTAACGATCTTTTTACTGTAACGAGAACATTTAGATAATAATCGAGGCTGAATATTTTTTAAAACTTCAGACATTACTTCAAAGCGCTCTGTGCGCCATAAATCATTTTTACTACGACGAATCTTTCGAGCAAAAAATTTAGTATAATAACGCAACATTTTTGAATCCAGATAATAACGAATATAGCTTTCTGGTGGAATAATAGCCGCACAATAACGATAAGCAGCTATAAATTCATCAAATTTATTTTCTGAATCTTTTATCTGAGATAATGCTGGATTATTAATTGGATCATTGTGCTTTCTTTTTACATAAATAGCTTGATCAACACGATCAAAACTGCGAGCAAAATTTAATAACTGCACTACAAATGGTGCATCACAATAATAATTAAAATCTTCATTGAATCGCAATTGATGTTCTTTGATTAATTGTGCTTTAATTAAAATATTCAAAACTGATATATTTCTAATTGCATGTCTAGTTCTTATTAAAATATCAGTAGCATATTCACTATAATTATCTTCATTATATTCCTTTTCAAGAAATTTATTATCAAGATCATGATCTTTATCTTTTAGATTCAACTCGTTGTTCTTTTCATCACCCATAGTTTCAAAAACTTTCTTTTTAAACCAGGTAACTTTTCGAATTCCAGTAACTAAATCTAAATTATCCTGACTAGCTCGTGTTAATAAAGCATTTAATGATCCTGGCATTAAATAATCATCCCAATCAATAAAATAAATATATTCACCACAAGCATTTTCTAATCCAATATTACGTTTTTTAGCGACATTTAAGCCATCTTCTACCGTAATAATTTTTAAATTAACAGGATATTCTTGAATTTGTTGATCAATTTTAGCGCTTTTACTAGCTATTAATAATGTTTCAAAATCATCTAGATTTTGTTCACTAATACTTTCTAAACAATCATATAAATATTGTTCATAACGATCGTAAGGAATAATTATACTTAACTTCATCTTTTTACCTACTTATGTAAATCATCTTTTATTTTAGTTGTAGAAATACCTTCTGTACGTGGTAAATAAACAACTTCACAATAATCTTTTAAGAAATCAAATTTTCCTTTCCAATCGTCACCCATAACAAATACATCAACATCATGTTCTTGAATATCTCTTATCTTTTGATCCCAAGATTCTTCAAGAATGACTTCATCAACATATCTAATAGCCTCTAAAATTAATTTACGATCTTGTTCACTATGATATGCTTTTTTTCCTTTTTGAGCGTTAAATGCATCACTGCTTACAGCAACAATTAAATAATCACCTAACTCTTTAGCTCTTTTTAAAATATTCAAATGACCTACATGAAATAGATCAAATGTTCCATATGTAATTACCTTCTTCATTTTAATTCACCTATCCTTTTATGCGATCTATAACTTTTTCCCAAAAACTAATCTGTGGGTTTTGGACAATTCTTTTTTCAAATTTTTTATCTCTGATTTTTGCTTTTTCTTTATTAGAAAGACTATTGTAATAGTCTACATATTCACCATAATGATCACATACTTCGTTAACTTCCCCATATTCTTTAAGCATGCCACCTTCTATCCACATGGCACTTTGGCAAAACTTTCTTACTTGAGGTAATGAATGGGAAATAAATATAATTGTTTTTCCCTTATCTTTTAGCTCATTCATTTTATTCAAACATTTTTGAGCAAAACCTTTATCACCTACTGATAAAGCCTCATCAACAATAATAATATCAGGATCCAAATAAATTGAAATCGAAAATCCAAGTCGGGATTTCATACCACTAGAATATTTCTTTACAGGCTGATACAAAAAATCACCAAGTTCTGCAAATTCAATAACACCATCGATGATTTCTTGAATTTTCTTTTTCGAAAGTCCTAATAAAGCACCTTTAACATTAATATTTTCCAAACCAGTAAGCTGCTTATTTAAACCAGTATTGATTGCAACTAAAGACTGTTCACCATTTATATGCATAACACCCTCATCTATCTCACTAATACCAGCTAAAATAAGTGATAAAGTTGACTTTCCAGAACCATTAGTTCCTAAAATCCCAACAACCTCACCCTTAGGAATTTCAAAACTAATATCTTTTAAAGCATAGAAGCGTTTTGCTTCATTACTTTTCCCTTTACCAGTATTTTTCTTTTTTAATTTATATATTTTTGAAACATGTTCAAATTTAATAGCATAATTTTCCATTTTATCACCTAAATCAAATCAATAATCTTATGTTTAAATTTATACATCATCATGCATCCAATTACAAATAAAACAATTGTAATCAACCAGAACACACTCATTTGTTTCCAATAATGCATAAATCCATAATGATATAAAAAGCAATCACGATATCCACAAACAATATAATAGATTGGATTAATATTCATTATAAAACGAATAAAATTAAATAAAGGTGTTTGTCCACTAAAACGAGAAATTGGCCACAAGATTGGTGTTAAATATAAAATCAAACGCATACAAGCAAGAATTAACTTTCTAGTATCACGAGCAATCATATTTAAAACCGATGTTACCATTGCTAGACTGATTGCAAAACAACATGCTGCAAAACAATAATATATTAAACCCAACCAGTGTATAGAAGGATATATACCTTGTGTAAAATAAAACAGTACTAATAAAATCATGATACAAGCATGATTAAATAATTCTTTTAAGACAACAGTAGCCGGCAAAACGCTAACTGGAAATTTCATTTTAGTAATAACTCCAATTTTTGAAAAAATCGCATTAGCTCCATGAGTTATGCATGGATTAATAAAAAACCAGACTACCATCCCAGCTAACATCCATTGAATAAATGGAAAGCCATCAACAGCATTTCGATTCATTACAAATCCAAAAACAAAATAATAAGTTAAAATTTGAATAAAAGGATTTGCAAAATTCCAAAAGATTCCAAGTTTTGAATCTCGCATATCTGATAGTAGTTCATATTTAGAAATAGAATATATTCTAAATAAATTACTAAAATTCTCTTTTAGAACATATTTTATACTTTTTAGCATCTTATACCTCCAAGCTACTTTAATTTACAACAATATCATTATAATTATAGCACAATTATATTACAATATAAAATAACATAATTTTTTACAAAAATAAAAGATATTTTCAGATTTTTTGCATTGAAATCATTACTTTTATTAGCACTATTTTGCAAATAAATCATCTTAGTTGAATCTATAAATAAAATATGATAACCTTATTTACGAAAGAGAGGCAATAATTATGCAAGAAACTGTATTATTATATAATATTGATAAAACTGAAGCGGGAAAAGCCATTATTTCAATATTAGAAAAATTAAATGTTGAAGTAATAATTGTTAAAACTAGTGATTTAATGAGTCCTATTGGTTATATTTTAGGTATTGAAGATTACCAGCGAGGAACAGAAGCTTTAACGTCTATTCCTCATGATGATATGATGGTTTTAGCCGGTTTTGAAGACGGACAAGTTGATATTTTATTACAAATCTTCAAAGAAGCAAATATTCCATTTATTCCTTTAAAGGCGATTGTTACAAAAACTAATATAGACTGGACTTTTAAACAGCTTTTAGAAAATGTTAAAAAAGAATATTTAGAATTTACTGGTATGAAACAAACTAATTAACAAAAAAGCCAAAATTATTTTGGCTTTTTTTAACGTCCATATAAATCAGACATTGGCACTTTATCTAATAAAGAATCAATTTTGGCAACTTCTTCTTCAGTTAAATAAACATTAGCTGATTCTAAGTTTTCTTTTAAACGGTTACTTTTACGAGTCCCTGGAATTGGAATAATATATGGTTTTTTATTGATCATCCATGCTAATGAAAGTTGAGCTGGGGTACAATTTTTTTCTTTAGAAATTGTTCTAATCATTTCCATTAATTCTTGATTAGCATCATATGCTTCAGGTGTAAATTGAGGCATTCTTGTTCTAAAGTCATCTTTATCAGTAAATTTAACATCTTTATTATAAGCATCAGATAATAAACCATTGGCTAGTGGTGAAAAAGCAACTAAAGAAATATTTAATTCTTCAAGAACTGGGAATAATGTTTCATAATCACGATACATCATAGAATAACGGTTTTGAATTGCTGTTAATGGACAAATTGCATGAGCTCTTCTAATTGTATCTTCATCAGCTTCAGAAATACCCCAATATCTAATTTTTCCAGCTTCCATTAGTTCTTTCATTGTTTCAGCTACTGTTTCAATTGGTACATTAGGATCAATACGATGTAAATAATATAAATCAATGTAATCAGTTTTTAATCGTTTCAAACTTCCTTCAATTGCTTTTTTTATTATTTCTGGACGAGCATCCATTACAAGATTTGTACCTTGATGATGAACCCCACATTTTGTTGCAATAATAACTTGATCACGATAAGGTGCTAATGCTTCACCAACTAATTCTTCATTATATTCAATAGTACCATCTTCATTTTCTGCCACATAACATTCAGCAGTATCAAAGAAATTACATCCTTGTTCAACTGCTTGAACAATTAATTTTTTCATTTCCTCTTTGTTGGCTGGTTTACCATATGCATGAGTCATTCCCATACATCCTAAACCAACTGCAGACACTTCTAAATCTTTACCTAATTTTTGTTTTCTCATTAAAATTCTCCTTTTATAATTAACGATCTAGTCCAGCAATCATTTCTACTGTTGCTGCATTATAATGATCAAAGAAACAGCTTTTATTACGATTCATACTTTCAATTATTTCCATATCTTCATAATTCAATTCAAAATCAAAGATATCAATATTTTCTTGCATTCTTTCTTTTTTAACTGATTTTGCTAGTGGTACAATTCCTCTTTGTACTAACCATCTTAAAATTACTTGGGCAACTGTTTTGCCATATCTATCACCAATTGCTTTTAATTCTGGATTTGTAAACATATTATTTCTTCCTTCAGCAAATGGCGCCCATGCTTCCATTTGAACACCATATTTTTCATTATATGTTTGAGCTTCAATCTGTTGATGGAATACATTTACTTCTACTTGGTTTACAGCTGGTTTTACTTCACTATATAAAACTAAATCAACTAAACGATCAGGATAGAAATTTGATACACCGATTGCTTTGATTTTTCCTTCTTTATATAAATCTTCTAATGCTTTATATGCTCCATAGTAATCATTGAATGGTTGATGCAATAATACTAAATCAATATAATCTAATTGCATTTTCTTTAAAGATTCTTCTACTGAAGCTTTTGTTTTTTCATATCCATAATTAGTGACCCATACTTTAGTTGTAATAAACAATTCATTTCTTGGAACTGATGTTTCTTGAATTGCTTTGCCTACGGCTTCTTCGTTTCCATAAGATTGTGCAGTATCAATCAAACGATAACCAGCATCAATTGCATCTAATACTGCTTGTTTACATTGCTTGTGATCTTTGATCCGGTATACTCCAAATCCAACTTTAGGCATTTTTACACCATTATTTAATGTTACAAACTCCATATTTTTATCCTCCTTTTCTAGCTTTGTTGATTAGCTTTGATTATTTCTTGCAAACTAATATGTTCATTGCGATATCTTGCATTAGGATTTTTATCAGAGATACTTGTAATAATTGCTTTTTGTGGACAGTTATGAGCACATGCTAAACAAAATTCACAAACTTCACTATGTCTTTTAGCTTTTCCATTTTCAACATAAAAATTAGCAATTGGACAAACCCGCACACAAATTCCACAACCAACGCATTTGTCAGTTACTTTAATTTGTTCTCCATTAATTAAACTTGGATTTTCAGCAAAAATTTTAGCTGCTCTTTGATGAAAATCACGGCTTTCTTGACTGGCAACTGGAATTTCTTTCTTTCTAACTTTTAAGTCTGCCAATACTTTTTCAATTTGTTTATCTACTTGTTTGTCCATTGCCATTTGATCATTCATATCAAATGAAGGTAGATAATTATCAACCATTAAAATTGAGTTAATATAATCAACATGTAAACCAAATTCTTTACATAAATTATTTATATACTCTGGAGCATCGCTATCATCTTTACCATAAGTTAAGATCATATAAAAATAATCTGTTTTAAATAGTGCTTTTTTCAAAAAGTTTAAAACCATTTTTGGTGGTTCTCCAGCATAAACTGGCCAAACGACACCTATTGTCTCATCTTCAAATACTAAATTGTCTTGATTAATTACCTGGGGGATACTAATTGGCTCTTGATCAAATTGCTTAGCAACATATAAACTATTTCCCGTCGCTGTAAAATAAAATAACATTCTTTTTCCTCCTAATTATTAAATATTTAACCTAATAGATTAATATCACTTTTGTTACTTTAATTTTATAAAAGCCAATAAAAAAAGTACAATATCGATTTGACATTGTACTATTAATTAGCCGCATAGTAAAAGCTGTTTACTTCCCAATTACATCATTAAATAAATGACTGAAGTCATGTTTAATAATATCAACACAAGTAAAAACGTCATCTTCAAATTCATACTTATAGATAGCGCAATTACCGATTCCAGCTTTATATTCAACTTTGCTAGTTGCTAACCACTTGCGCATAAAGCTTCCACATACTGCTCCATGACTTGCAACTAAGACAACATGATGATCTTCTTTTTGCATTATTTCTAATAACGCTTGAGAAATTCGATCTTGGAATTCTTGTTCACCTTCACCACCAAATTGAACAAAGAAATCACCGTATGGGAATTTAGGATTTAAAAACTCGTCTTTCCCTTCAAATGAACCAAAATTCCATTCTTTTAATTTTTTTGATCTAGTATAAGGCATTTTACCATCAGTAACAATTTCTAAAGTATCACTTGCCCTTTCTGAAGTTGAAGAATAAGCATGATCAAAAGTGATATTATTATCTTTAAAATATTTACCAGCAATTTTTGCTTGTTCAATACCTAATTGTGTTAACGGTGCATCACACCATCCTTGAATCTTATGTTGCATATTAAACAAAGTCTGTCCATGTCGCATTAAATATAAAGTTTTTTTCATTATTTTACACTCCTATTAAATTAATAAGCCATCATGTATCCAAAATTGACCGCATCCTACTATATCATAGCACAAATTAAATATTTTTTTAATTTGATAGCTAATTTTATTACTTAAAAGTACTAACAAACAAATATCTTCTATCACTAAGTCTTGACTAAATAAATTGATAATTTTATACTACTTTTATTAAAGAAATCGAAAAATAACATTTAATATAGTCATTATATTAAGGAGGTTAATATGAAAACATTAAAAGATTTACCAATCGGCAAAACAGCAACAATTGTTTCCGTTGATGGTAATCAAGATTTACGTCAACATTTATTAGATATGGGATTAATTCCTGATAGTGAAATAACAATGGTTAAACATGCTCCAATGGGTGATCCAATCGAAGTTAGAATCCATAGTTATGAATTAACATTACGAAACGACGATGCTAATAAAATTACTATTGAAAATATCCATGATAAACAATCAAGGCCTAAACAGCCTAAAAATATAAAACAAATCTTTCATCCTGGACTTGGAGAAGATGGCAAATATCATCTTAAAAGTGAAGAAAATCCTTTAGATGAAAATGAATTATTAACTTTTGCATTAGCTGGAAATCAAAACTGTGGGAAAACTACTCTTTTTAATCAATTAACTGGTTCTTCACAACATGTTGGTAACTTTCCTGGAGTAACGGTTGATCGTAAAGATGGTAAAATAAAAGGTTATAAAAATACTTTAGTAACTGATTTGCCAGGTATTTATTCTCTATCACCTTATTCAAGTGAAGAAATTGTTACTAGACGTTTTATTTTAGAAGAACATCCTAAATGTATCATTAATATTGTAGATGCTACTAATATTGAGCGAAATCTTTATCTTACAATGCAATTAATGGAATTAGATATTCCTATGGTTTTAGCATTAAATATGATGGATGAAGTTCATGAAAACGGTGGTTCCATTCTTGTTAATGAAATGGAAGAGATGCTTGGAATACCTGTAGTTCCAATTTCGGCGGCAAAAAATGAAGGGATTCAAGAATTAATCGATCATGCAATTCATATTGCAAAATATCAAGAACGTCCTTGTCGTCAAGATTTTTGTGATGTTGATGACCACGGTGGTGCCGTTCACCGTTGTTTACATGCAATCATGCATTTAATTGAAGACCATGCAAAAAAAGCAAATATTCCTGTTCGTTTTGCTGCTAGTAAATTAGCTGAAGGAGATCCACTAGTTTTAGAACAATTAAAACTAGACCAAAATGAAAAAGAAATGCTTGAACATATCGTTACCCAAATGGAATCTGAACGTGGTTTAGATCGTTTAGCAGCTATTGCCGATATGCGTTTCCATTATATTTTTAATGTTTGCGATAATACAGTTATCAAGCCAAAAGAAAGCAAAGAACATCTACGCAGTATGAAAATCGATCAAATTCTAACTGGTAAATATACTGCAATTCCAGCTTTTATTGTCATAATGGCTTTAGTTTTCTGGTTAACTTTTAACGTTATTGGAGCTGGTCTATCAACCTTGTTAGAAATGGGAATTGGTTATTTAACAGAGCTAACTAGCACTGCTTTAATCAACGCCAATGTAAATGAAGTTTTACATTCACTAATTATCGACGGTATCTTTAATGGTGTCGGTAGTGTTCTTAGCTTTTTACCAACAATTGTTACCCTATTCTTTTTCTTATCATTACTAGAAGATAGTGGCTATATGGCTAGAATTGCCTTTGTCATGGATAAATTGTTAAGAAAGTTAGGATTATCTGGACGAAGTATCGTTCCTATGTTGATTGGTTTTGGCTGTACTGTTCCTGGGGTTATGGCAAGTAGAACTCTTCCTTCTAAAAGAGATCGTAAAATGACAATTTTATTAACACCATTTATGAGCTGTTCTGCAAAACTGCCAATATATGCTTTTTTCACGGCGGCATTTTTCCCAAAACATGGAGCTATATTTATGATTGGTCTTTATTTTATCGGAATACTGGTTGGTATTTTAGTAGCTCTTTTAATGCGAGAAACTTTATTTAAAGGTGAAGCGGTCCCATTTGTAATGGAATTACCAAACTATCGCTTACCTAGTGCTAAAAACGTAGCACAGTTATTATGGGAAAAAGCTAAAGATTTTTTACAAAGGGCTTTTACAATTATCTTTATCGCTACAATTGTAATCTGGTTCTTACAAACATTTGACACTAAATTAAATCTTGTCACTAATTCACAAGATAGTATCTTAGCAATGGTTGCTAGCTGGATTACCCCTATCTTTGCCCCACTTGGCTTTGGTGATTGGCGTATTTCTACAGCTTTAATTACTGGTTTTATGGCTAAAGAAAGTGTTGTTTCAACTATTTCTATTTTATTTAAATCTACAGCTAATTTAGTAAGTGCACTATCACCGCTTGCAGCACTAAGTTTATTAATTTTCTGTCTGCTTTATACACCATGTGTAGCTGCTATTGCTTCAATTAAAAGAGAGCTTGGCGGTAAATGGGCTATATTAGTTGTCTTTGGTCAGTGTTTAATTGCCTGGGTTGCTGCATTTTTAGTATATACTATTGGTATAATAATATTATAAAACAAGGAATTGAAGTGTTTTCAACTTTTGAAGTTCACTTCAATTTTTTTCTATTCAATTTATTATCAACTGATTTTTGTGATACAATTAAACCAATAAATAAAGGAGATATGATAAATATGAAAATTGTATTATTAGAAGACTTAGGTGTTTCAAAACAAATTATTGATCAACATAGTGAAAAACTAAAATCAATGGGTCACACCTTTATAGCTTATCAAAAAAGTAATGATATAAATATTTTAATTGAGCGCTGTCAAGACGCTGATATATTAATGCTTGCAAATATGCCATTAGATAAACAAGTAATTGAAAGTGCTCCTAAATTAAAATATATTGATGTTGCCTTTACCGGCGTTGATCATTTACCAATGGATGTTATAAAAAATAAAAATATTGCTGTAAGCAATGCTTCCGGGTATGCTACTCAAGCTGTCAGTGAATTATGTATTAGTTTTATGATTCAACTATTAAGACATGTTCGTGAAGTTGAACAAAGATGTCGTCAAGCTGGTACTAAAGACGGTCTTATTGGTAATCTTTTAAACAATAAAACTGTAGGTATTATTGGTGCTGGTGCGATTGGTAAAAAAACAGCCCAGCTTTGTAAAGCTTTTGGCTGTCATGTAATAGCTTATAGTCGCAGTCAAGTTAACGATCCATACATTGATAAACAAGTATCTTTACAAACCTTGTTACAACAATCAGATATTGTTTCTTTACACTGCCCTTTAACACCAGAAACTACAGGAATGATTGGTGAAAATGAATTAAAATTAATGAAAAAACAAGCTATTTTAATCAATACAGCTCGTGGTGGTGTAATCGATAGTCTTGCGCTAGCTGAAGCTTTAAAAAATAAAACTATCGCTGGAGCAGCTTGTGATGTTTTTGAAAATGAACCACCATTGACTAAAGAACATCCTTTACTAAACTGTCCTAATATTATTGTTACTCCTCATATTGCTTTTGCTTCAGAAGAATCAATGATTCAAAGAGCTGATATAGTTTTTGATAATCTTTATGCCTGGTTAAAAGGACAACATATAAATAAAGTCTAAAAATCGATCTAAAAAATCGATTTTTATTTTAAAATCTATTTTAATAAAAATTATCACAAAATAACTATGACAATATAAATATCTTACTTTTTCATTAAAAATTTTCCTTAAATGTGGTACATTAAAATCAAGGAGTGATAAAATGAAACTCATTGTCGATAAACAAATTATAAACATTAACCAGACAACAACATTAGAGCAAATTGCAAAAGAATATTTTATAAATCAAAAAATATATGCAGGAATTGTTAATGGTAAATTAAAGCCACTACAAGAAATAATTGATAAGGATACTACTATAGAATGGATATTAGCTTCTAGTATAACGGGTAAACAAATCTATGAACGCACTTTAACTTTTTTATTTATTGTTGCTACTAAGCAGTTATTTAATGACGCTAAAATTACTGTTGAATTTACTTTTCAAGATGGACTTTATTGTACAATTGAAAAAGAAAATCATTTAACCCCTAAAGATGTTGAGAAAATTAAACTGCAAATGCAAAAACTAGTTACAAAAAAATCTAAAATTACTCATTGCAGTTTACCAAAAGAAGAAGCTATTAATTTTTTTAAACAACATGGATTAGAAGATAAAGCTGAATTATTACACTATCGAAAAAAAGAAAACTGTAGTGTCTATACATTAGAAGGATTTAGTGATTATTTTTATGGTTTTATGCTTCCTGATACTTCTTATTTAAATCATTTTTCTTTACAATTTTTTGCTCCCGGCATTCGTTTAGGTCAATATGATGTTCAACTAGAATATTCTAAACTTTTTACAATAATGAAAGAGTATGAAGATTGGGGTCAATTAATTGGTGTTCCTACTGTCGCTAAACTAAATGAAAAAATTGTTCAAGGTAATATAAATGAATTAATGTTAATGTCTGAAGCAATGATTGAAAAAAAATTAGCTGAACTTGCCTATAATATTGTTCAAAGAAAAGATACTGTCAAAATAATATTAATAGCGGGACCAAGTTCGGCTGGGAAAACGACGTTTTCTAAACGTCTAGGTATTCATTTAAAAATATTAGGTATGCAACCTGTTACATTATCGATGGACGATTTTTATTTAAATCGCAAAGATACTCCCAAATTACCTAATGGTAGCTATGATTATGAAAATATTGAGGCAGTTGATTTAAAATTATTCAATGAAACCATGTTAAAATTAATCTATCATGAACCAGTATGCTTGCCTCATTATAATTTTAAAACCGGGTTAAGAGAATATAATGATCAAGAAATTTTATTAAAAGAAGGTCAGATTTTAATAATTGAAGGTATTCATGGTCTAAATCCTCGAACATCTTTCTATATTCCAAATACTGCCAAAATTAAAATTTATATTAATGCTTTGACCCATTTAAATTATGATGATCATAATCGAATTGCAACCTCTGATTATCGCTTAATTCGACGTATTGTTCGTGATTTTCAATTTAGAAATTCTAGTGCTAAAGAAACTATTAGCCGTTGGCAAAATGTCAAAAATGGTGAAGATAAGTATATTTATCCATATCAAGAAGAAGCTGACTACATATTTAATACTTCGATGGTTTATGAATTAGCGATATTAAAACCAATCGCCCAAAAATTGTTATCACAAATTGGCACTGGTGAAAAAGAATATCTTGAAGCAAATCGATTAAATAAACTATTAGATTATTTTGTCAGCGCTAAAGTAGAAGTCCCTCAAGTTTCAATATTAGCTGAGTTTGTAGGAAATAGTATTTTTGAATAATATTAAAATAACCGCTGCAACAACTTGTTACAGCGGTTTTACTAATGATATTAATGTCCACCAAATACTTTAAATTCCATTGAATTTAATTTATCATCAATAACTTTAATTTCTTCTTCGCTTAATTCAACATTTCCGGCTTCAAAATTAGATTTTAATCTTTCTATTTTTCTAGAGCCAGGAATTGGGATAATAAAATCATATTTATTGATCATCCATGCAAGTGACATTTGCGCACTATTAGCGTTATGTTTAGCACCAATTTTATCAACTACTTCTAATAATTCATTAGTCTTTTTAATTCCTTCATCACTATATTGAGGCATATCAGGTCTAAAATCCTGATCACCATTTCCAAAATCTTTCTTTGATTGATAAGCACCTGTTAATGCTCCATTAGCCATTGGTGAAAAAGCAACATAAGTAATTCCTAATTCTTTACATACTGGCATTAAATTTTCATGCCATCTAGCCATCATTGAATATCTATTTTCAATAACAGTTACTGGACAAATAGTATGAGCTCTTCTTAAATACTCTTCGTTAACTTCAGAAATTCCCCAGGCACGAATCTTTCCTTCTTCAATTAATTCTTTCATAACCCCAGCAACAACTTCTGGTTCAACTTTAGGATCGATACGATGTTGATAATAAATGTCAACATAATCTGTTTGTAATCTTTTTAAAGAACCTTCTAATGATGCTCTAATTTTTTCTGGAGAACTATCTAATTCTAAGTGGTCACCTTTATGAGTTACTCCAAATTTTGTACATAAAATGACATCTTTTCTAAAATCTTTAATTGCTTCACCAACAATTTCTTCATTATAACTAATAGATCCATCAGGATATACACCTGTATAACATTCAGCAGTATCATAAAAATCATATCCAATTTCATGAGCTTTTTTCAAAATTTCTACTGCTTCATCTTTTGGTGTTGGTGTTCCACTTGCGTGTGATAACCCCATACACCCTAAACCAATTACATTAACATACATATCAGTTTTTCCTAATTGTACTTTTCTCATAATTTCCTCCACCTCAACTATTTAAACTATATTATTTATCATAATCACTTAAAGCTGATACATCAGCCCACTTATCTAATTCAGCTAATTTTGCTTCTAAAGTTGCTTTTACCGCTTTTACAGCATCACTACCTAATGATAAAATTTCAGGTTGTTCATCACCATTTACCACTTTAACAATAACTTCACCAGCTTTGTCAGGATCACCAGGTTGGGCATGTTTATTTTCAAATCGTCCTACTCTTGTTTTACCTGCAGTTTGAGCATAATCACCAATTTCAGTAGCTGATCCTTTTAATGATTCACCATCATAAAATCTTGTTCTAAAAGCACCAGGTTGAACAACCATTGCTTTAATTCCTAATGGAGCAACTTCTTTCATTAAACCATTTGTAAGTAATTCCAATGCTGCTTTTGATGAAGCATAATATCCTGAACCAATTGCTGATCTAGCAGCAGCAATTGATGTTACATTAATGATAAAACCTGATTTTTGAGCTCTCATTCCAGGTAATACAGCTTTCATTAATTCAACTGGACCAAATACATTAGTATTAAATAATGTTTGAACTGCTTCAACTTCTCCTTCTTCAATTGCTGAACGATAACCATATCCCGCATTATTTACTAATACATCAATTGCTCCAAATTTTTCATTTGCTTCTTTTACTGCATTTTTAATACTTTCATTATCACAAACATCTAATGATACCGCTAAAGCTGTATCAGGATAATCTTTAACAATATCCATAACTTTATCTTTATTTCTAGCAGTTACAACTGCTTGATCACCACTTTTTAATACTGCCTTAGCAATACCTGCTCCAATACCACTTGAACATCCTGTAATTAACCATGTTTTCATTTTTATTCCTCCTATTTATGTCTGACTTTAATCATATTCTAGTATTTATAGTGAACTCTAAGTCAATAGATTTTTATAAATTTTTATCTATTTTCATTAGTATTATGAAAATTCGGTTAATTAATTTTGAAACTTCTTTTAAATATAAATCTCATCATCTAATAATTTACTTCACTCCATTTTAGTGAATGCTATAATATATTTAATTAAATATATTTTTTACAACCAATTTTAAAGTGCGAAAAACTTTATTTTAAAATTAAATGAATTAGTTTAATCTATGATTTCTCACTTTTATTTAAATATTTTAAGGAGGCTATACTATGTTCAATATTGATTTACATATTCATACAACTTGTTCTGATGGAAAATTAACTCCAAACCAAATCTTAGATCTAGCAAAACAAAATAAAATAAATGCAATCTCAATTACTGATCATGATTCAATTGATGCCTATACAAAAGAATTCTATTCATATGCAAAAAAATATAATATTCAAATCATTACAGGAATAGAAATATCAACAAAGATCAATCATAAAACATTTCATGTCTTAGGATATAATATTGACATCAAAAACAATGAACTCAATAATATTTTAAAATCTATTAAGAATGCAAGAATCGACTATCTATATGACGTAAGTTATAAATTAGAATCATTAGGTTTTCATATAAGCCTAGATAAACTAAAAAAAATTGATATTGTAACAAAAGCACATATCGCCAAAGATGTAATAAATAATGAAAAAAATAACAAATTACTTTTTCATTATTTTCAACATATCCCATCTTATGGAGAATTTATTGAAGAAATGATGAACGAAGGTTGTCCTGCTTTTATAGAAAAAAAATCTATCACCCCGATAAAAGCAAGCGAATTAATCAAAAAGGCTGGTGGTAAAGTTGTTTTAGCTCATCCAGTTTGTTATCAATATGAAGACAATGTACAATTAACAGAATTATTGTCATTACTAGATGATATGAATGCTGATGGTTTAGAAGCTATTTATATATATATTGATAAACATTTTAATAAGATCAATGAAATTGAACGCTGGAAGAAAATAGCAAAAAATAAACACTTATTCATTACAATGGGATCAGATTATCATTTCACTGATCAAATCCACCCAATGATTGGGTTGTTAAACGAAGATTTTCATGTAACTGATCAACAAAAAATACGCATGTTAGATCACATTTTAGATTGATTTTTTTTAATCGTGAAAGTAGAAAAATTTTTGAGCTAAAATCACTAAATTATCTATTCTCGTTTTTTAATTCTTTAAGGTTTTTAGCTATATATTATTAAATTTAATATCCACATATTTTGTTATTATCCAAATAATTCAAAATAATATTAAAATTTGTATAAGATTTCTTATATAATACATTAATATTTATTATTGTATGTATATCAATTATATTCTGCCATACTTTGCTTGGCTTTCAATTGGAATTCAAGGATGTTGATTTTTACAGCCAGACAGATTTTCGTTTTATTGTCACTTGCTCATATATTAAGAAAACATGGAAAGAAATTGGTAGCTAGCAAATTTTTTCATTTCCAAATTGTCTATCATGATTATCACTGGCTCTTATTTATAAAAAAAGGAATCTGTTTGATTCCTTTTTAATGATTTTTTATATATGATTGATACCAGTAAAAACTGTCTTTTTTATAACGATTATAGGTTCCATTTCCTTCATTGTCAGCATCGACATAAATAACACCATAGCGTTTTTTCATCTCGCAACTTCCAGCTGAAACAATATCAATGATTCCCCACATACAGTAAGCCAAAACATCAACGCCATCTTCTACAGCTTCCATAATTTGGTCAAAATGTTGCTGAAGATATTCTACACGATAACTATCATGAATCTGATAATCTTGTTCTAATATATCATTGGTTCCTAAACCATTTTCCGAAACAATTACTGGTTTTTGATAGCGATCATAAACTTTATTTAAAGTAATCCGCATACCAATTGGGTCAATTTGCCAACCCCATTCAGTTGCTTTCAAATATGGGTTTTTTGTAGTCACAACAAGATTACCAGCTGTCTGTGGTGCTTCATCGATTGTTACAACACTTGATGAATAATATGAAAACGAAACAAAATCACAAGTATTATCTTTTAAAAGTTTTGCATCCTCTTCTTCCATATGCACGTGAATATTTCTTTCTTTGAAAAATCTAGGCATATAAGAAGGATAATAACCTCTTGCTAATACATCACTACAGAACCACTGATTAACATTTTCATCATGAACAAGTTTCATATTATCCTCTGGCTTAGCTGTTAATGGATAATAACAAAAACATGATATCATACAACCAAATTGTCCTTTTACGCCAATCTTTCGACCATAAGCAATGGTTTTAGCACTAGCTATAAATTGATGATGTAATGATTGGAAGACTAAAGATTGATCATATGGAGCATTTTCTTCTTTGACTAGTCCAACTCCGTTATATGGGCTGAAATAACCGGCATTGATTTCATTAAACGGTAACCAAAAATCGATATCATCTTTCCAACGTGACAAAATTGTTTTTGCAAAACGAACATAGAAGTCAACTGTTTTCCTATTTGTCCAGCCACCATATTTTTCTACCAAATAAAGTGGTACAGCATAATGATTCATTGTCAAGAAAATTTTAATTCCCGCAGCTTTTAAATCATGAATGATATGATCGTAATATTTCAACCCTTCTTCATTAGGTTCTAATTCATCACCATGCGGAAATATTCTTGACCATGAAATAGAAAAACGATAGACATCTAATCCTAATTCTTTGATTAGATCTAAATCTTCTTGACAATGGTGATAACCATCACTTCCTTGACGGAAAGGATAATGTCCCACTCCCTGGCATTGTTTTGCTTCGGCTATTGTATCATAACTTAACAAACGTGTTTTAGTTGTTGCATTTTCTGTTCTAGGGATATATGGTCGACAATCTTGAGTATCAAGGCCTTTACCATCTATATCATAAGCTCCTTCATACTGACTTGAAGCTGTTGCACCACCCCAAAGTATTTTTTTACTCATTTTCTTTCCTCTTTTCTTTTATATCGTACTCTTTCTTTCCTAAAATAAAAGCGCCATACTCCGGTGTGTGAATCGGAGCCATCAACTGACACGATAACGATGATAATTGTTCTTTTAATGGCTGTAAAATCATTTCACCAGAGCGAAAAACACCACCGATATAAGAAACATAAACAAATTCGGTAAAATCTTGAGCGAGAGTTTTAATAAGCTGACTAATTTCATTAGCTGCTTCTCGATAAATAGCTAAAGCTTGAATATCACCTTTTTGTGCAGCTAATCCATTAATTTTAGCAAGTGAGGCAATAGCACGACGATCATGATTCAACTGATTCATATAAGTAATAATATCGTAATCATTTTGTAAATGACATTCTTTCTTAATTAAATCATATAATATCGTTTTTTCTAGTCTACCATCAATTTCTTGACAATAGATAGACAACATTTTTTTAGCAATCCAATAAGCACTTCCTTCATCACCAAGCTGATAGCCCCAGCCACCACAGCGTTTTAGTCGGCCATTAATTGAAGATAATGCAATTGATCCTGTTCCAGCAATAACAACGATACCATCGTGTCCATCTAACGCTCCCTGCATCGCAATTTCAACATCACTGTAAATTTTATATTTTCTAGGTGCAAATGCCTGAACACAGACATCATCAATCAGATGTCTGACTTCTTCTTGTTGACCATATCCTGCCAGTCCAGCAATGACAAATGCATCTTTATCCGGATCAAGTTCTTCAACGCCTTCTTTTAGATACTGAATACAATTTTCTTTTGACTGATTTAAAATATGTACTGATGGTTTAAGTACTTCCTTTTCTTTTTGTCCATCTTCATTAAAAAGAACAAATTTTGTTTTTGTACCACCACCATCGATTCCGATATATTTCATCACTTCACCTACTTTATAAAGATAAAGAGAAAAAGGAAAACCTTCTTCTCTATTGTTCTTGTGCTTTTTCTTCAGCTACCATTTTATCATCATACATTTTAAAGAAAGGATAATACATAATCACTGAAATTAAAATTAAGATTACATTTAATACTGCTGCTCTCCAGTCACCACCACAAGCTAGATATGCTCCAATTGGACCTGGTAAAGTCCATGGTGCAACAGTGACTGCGCAATTAACCCAATGCATAGCTGTTGCTATCCAAGCAATAGTTGCTAAAACTAACGGAATAATAATAAATGGAATTAATAACATTGGATTCAATACAATTGGTGCACCGAAAATCATTGGTTCATTAATATTAAATACTGAAGGTAAAATTGTTGTTCTACCTAATGTTTTACCATATTTTGATTTTGCTTTTACACAGAATAAAATTGCTAATCCTAATGTTGCACCTGATCCACCGATATGAACAAACCATTGCAAAAATGGTTCAACACCAATATGTGTTGCTGCTTGTCCAGAAGCAATTGCTGCTGTATTTTGATCTAGCAAAATCAACCAAATTGGTCTAGCAAGAGAACTTACTACTGAATCCCCATGAATACCAAATGACCAGAAAAACATGATCAAGAAGATAATCAATAAAGTTGAAGGTAGCGTATCAGTAGCATTAACCAATGGTTTAATCAAATTACCGACGATTGAATGAACATCAATACCTAACCACATAGTAATTGTAGAAACACCTAAAATAATAATAACTGTTGGTGTTAATGATTCAAATGAACGAGCAACAGCAGGTGGTACTGCAGCTGGCATCGTAATTTTTATTCCTTTTACTTGTGTAAAACGATAAATTTCAACACCAATAAACGCCGAAAGAATTCCGATAAACATTCCTGCTGATCCTAGTGTTTCTGCCGGAATCACATAGCCAGATGGTAAACTATTTAAGAAAGTATTTAATTCAGCATTTTTGCTGGCTAATGCAGAAATTGATTCTGTCACTTCTGGAATAGATACAGGCACTACTGTCAATAAAAATGTCAGTTCTGCCATAATAGCTCCACTTAAACCATCTAAATCATATGATTTAGCAAGTGAATATCCGATTCCAAAAACAGCGTATAATGTCATGATATACATTGACATTCTATATGGTAATAAAATTGCAACCGCATTATTTTGAATTACTTGTCTAATCGCCCAAGATTCTGGCATCTGATTATAAGAGAATGCGATAACCATTAACAAAGAACTAACGATGATTAATGGCAATGTTGCGATGATACCGTCACGAATAGCTCGTAAATGTCTTTGATTTGATAATTTTTCTAAAGGTCCAGCTAAACGACCTTCAATCAAATTAGAAAGCTTTTCAAACATTCTTTTCCCTCCTATTTATTTAAAAATGAAAATAATGAAGAACGCCATACAGCTCATCAAAGTGCCAACTATATAGAATTCTTTACACAATTTCTTTTTACTTTCGATAAAAAACTGTGCAAAAGCAACACTATAACCACTAACAATTCCAGTAATAATAGCATTAGGCAAAAAGCTGTTGATATGTAACAAAGCGCAAACATTGACACAAATAAGCAATGTTGTTAAAGTCATAAAACAGATAAATAGTGCACTTTTAAACCCAAACATAGGTATATCATAATCAGTTACACCAAATACATTTTTATATTTTTTATTCTTTGCATCATTGACTACATATTTCCTCATTATTCTTACTCCTTATTGAAAACTTTTAATTGTTTTACTTATATTTTCCTGATGGCTTTTTAATGCATTTAAACACTCTGTTTCATTTTTCCCTGTTAAACCCATTAAAATGGCAACTTTAACATTATAATGACATTCGTCCAATAATTTTAAAGCAATATCTTCTGATACTTCAATTGCCTGACATACAATCGAAACAGCTCTCTGTTTTAACTTTTCATTAGTTGGTTGAACATCTACCATCAGATTTCCATATACTTTTCCCATTTTAATCATTGTTGCAGTTGAAAGCATATTAAGAATCATTTTTTGTGCAGTTCCTGCTTTCATCCTAGTTGAGCCTGTCACGACTTCTGGACCCACTACAGCTTCAATAGGATAATTAGCATATTGCGAGATAATTCCTTGATGAACACAACAAATCGAAATGGTTGAACATCCAAGATCTCTAGCGTAGTTTAAACCACCTATGACATATGGCGTTCTTCCTGAGGCAGCAATTCCACAGACAACATCATTGGAATTTAACTGAATTGACTTCAAATCAAGAATGGCCAGTTCTTGTGAATCTTCAGCACCCTCAATAGCTGTTGTCAAAGCCTGATTTCCCCCTGCAATTAATCCTTGAACAAGGGTAGGTTCAACTCCATAAGTTGGAGGACATTCAGAAGCATCCAAAATTCCCAGTCTTCCAGATGTACCTGCACCCATATAAATCAATCTGCCACCACAACTTATTTTTTTGCAGATACAGTCAACCGCTTTAGCAATTTCTGGCAAGACGTCTTTTACCGCTATTGCAACTTTTTGATCTTCATTATTGATTGTTTGTAAAATAGATAGTGTATCCATTTCATCAATATGTAATGATTCCTGATTGACTTTTTCTGTATCCAGTTTATTAATCTTCATCTTTCTCTTCCCTCCTTCCAAAAAAAGTATAACACTCTTGAAATAATATTTCAATATATATTTCATTATTTTTGAAATATTATTTTATATATTGTTTTTCTTTCTTGAAATATAAAAAGCCAAGGGAATTCCTTGACTTATATTTCTGATACAATTTTTCTTGATTCTATTAATTTTTGTTTATTTCTTTCGAGATCATCTTTAAAAACTCCATAATACAATAAATCAGTAATAACCAAAGATGAAATACGCGAAGAAATGGCTCCTAAACGTAAACTTTTCTCTTCACAAGGAACTACCAAATTAACACTGCTGCTTTTGCCAATTGGATTCTGTGTATACTGAGTAATAGAAATAACATTAATTTTTTTTGATTTCAACAGTTTTGCCATGTCAACCAATCCTTTAGTTGTTCCTGAATAACTAATAAAAATAGCGACATCATGATTTGTCATACTTTCGGCAAACGTCATCTGAACATGAAGATCATCATTATAAATCACTTTTTTACCGATACGAATCAGTTTCTGCTGTAAATCATTTGCAACGATTGCTGATCCACCTACTCCAAATAAATAAATGACATCTGCTTCTATCAGCAACTGAACCGCAGTTTCCAAATACTGCTCGCTTATAAGCTGATACGTTTTTAAAACAGTACTCATATTCATACGACAACATTTATCAACAAGTGTAGAAATATCATCATTAGTATTAATAATAATATCTATTTCATCATGATTTGTTTGTTGCGACTGTGCCAGACTCATCTTCATTTCCGTAAAGCCTTTATATCCAATTTTCTTTGAAAAACGAATTACTGCAGCAGCCGAAGTCCGGCTTTCATCTCCTAACTGCTGAGCTGAAAAGTTCAAAACATCTTGAGTGTGCTCTAAAATATAATCTGCTATCAGTTTTTCTGTCGATGTATAACTATTTTGTGCTTCTTTGATCTGTACTAAACAATTCATTTTTTATCACCTATTTTTATTATAACATCCCTTTCCTAAATTACTATCATATCTTTGTAATCATTTGATATACCTAATGATTATAAAAAAATAAAAATTAACTTTGCATTTACTAACAATTACGCTAATATAAACTATACATACATTTTTAATATATCATAGAAGGACTAATCAAATGATAAAAATCATCAAATATATATTTAAAATCACGATATTATTATGTTTAATTATTGGTGGATGCCTCTTTTATGCTTTTCAAATTGAACCATACCGTCTTACTATTAATGAATTTGAAATTAATCAAACTAGTTCTAATCAGCTGAAAATTGTTCAATTTTCTGATACACATATCAAAGAAGATTTCACTTATCAAAATCTTGACAATATCGTCAATCATATCAATCAACAAGACCCCGATATTGTTATTTTTACAGGTGACCTATACGATAATTATGCCAAGTACAATGATAATATAAACATAATAAATCAATTGCAAAAAATTAAGGCTAAATATGCCAAAATAGCCATCTGGGGAAATCGCGATTATGGTGGCAGAGCAAGTCGTGAATATGAAAACATTATAGAAAATTCCGGATGGACTATTTTAAAAAATCAAAATTATTACATATCGACTGACAACGATAAACAAATATTAATAACGGGATTAGATGATAGCATTTTTAGCAACGCCAAAATGCCTGATGTTCATCACACTAACTATGATTACCAAATTCTATTGAGCCATGAGCCTGATACCACTGACTTATTTAGTGAATATAGATACGATCTTATCTTAAGCGGACATAGCCATGGTGGTCAGATTGATATTCCTCTACTTCCCGCTATAAGTCAAAAAGCAGCTTCTTCTACTTCATATGCCAGTAAATATACCGGAGGTATGTATAAACTTAATGATAAAACCAATCTTTACGTTAACACCGGTATTGGTACAACGCATATTTCTGCAAGATTGGGTGTTGTACCTGAAATTGCTGTTTTTACGATTTATTTATAAAAAGCAAAAAAAAGAGAATTTTCTCTTTTTTTATTGCTGATATTTTTTGATGATATCATTCATCTGCTGCCATTTATTTTCCATATCTTCAATCAGTTTGAACTGAGTGCGACAGCGATCTAAATTATGATCTGGACGATGTATTTTAAAATAAATGTCACCCTGTAAATAATCTGTCAAAAATCTCATTCCACATTCATAAGTCATAACTAATGCCCCCATAGGCAACAATTCAATTTCCTTTTTTGTAAGCTTACCATTGCAGCCTTCAATAAATCCTTTAGCATAGATATCAAACAGTTCCATGTCACACCAAACTTTATCAAGATTCTGCTCATCCTCTAAAGCTGTACTAGCACCAAAACGAATCGAATCACCAAAATCATTCATTGCCAGTCCTGGCATGACCGTATCAAGATCAATGACACAAATGCCCTGATGAGTTTCATTATCAATCATGATATTATTTAATTTAGTATCATTATGACTCACACGAAGCGGTAATTCGCCCTTTTCTAACAAATCACCAAAAATATGTGCTAAATGTTCGTGTGCTAAAACAAAATCAATTTCTCTTTTAACCTTGGTCGCGCGATGACACACATCCTCTTGTACCGCTTTTTTAAATACAGCAAAACGTGCTTTCGTATCATGAAATCCCGGAATTGTTTCATGAAGTGTCGTGGCAGGATAGTCTGCCAAAAGATTCTGAAAATGACCAAACGCAAGCGCACTTTGATAAAAATCTTGTGGATCTTGCACCAGATCATAACTAGTTGCATTTTCTATATAATAAAAACAACGCCAATATTCTCCAAAAGAATCGATACAATATGGTTTTTGATCCTTGGTTAAAACAACATTAAGTGTTTCACGCTCTGGATCTCCATTATTTTCAATAATCTTTTGACGCAAAAAAGATGTTACATTAACAATATTTTCCATTAATTCTTGTGGTTTTGTAAAAACAGTTTTGTTCATTTTCTGTAAAATAACATGATAGTTTACATCATTATCTTTTTTTATTGTTACTAAATATGTATCATTGATATGCCCATTGCCAAACGGTATACTTTTAATAACATATCCATCTAAATCAAAGTGAAATAGTGCCTCACTTTGTCCACACCACAATTTTTCAGGATAAATACCCTGTTTTTTTAAATCAGCAATGGCTGCCATTACATCTTTTTTATCATCTTTATAAGTCATTCCATACCACTGGTTATTTGATACGAGAACCGATACATTTGCCTTTTGTTCATGAATCATTCCATTAACCACAGATGGCAAAAAATATTCTCCCTGTAAAGGATCATTTTTTAATGTTTGATTTAAAAAATCATTCAAACCGATTTGGAGTTCGTTTAAAAATGATTGTGTAAAACCCCATATATTCATTGAAACCAATGAATCACCTGATAATTCATGCCACGAATGATCATCATTATCAAAGTAAACGATATGATCATCATGTCTTTCGATACGTGTTCTTTCTATCACATCAGTTAAATTGTTATTTTCATCACAAGAACAAATACCACGTGCAACATGGCCATGTTTAGTCAATGTATGCTTTAAGTAGTATCCCACCATAGCATAATTATTTTTTTCATGTTCTTCTGATAAAAAGCGATAAATTTTCATAAATGCATCCATACCATAATAATCGTCAGCATTGATCACTGCAAAAGGTCCATCAATAACATCTTTACAGCACAAAACAGCATGAGCTGTTCCCCACGGTTTCACTCTTTGCAAAGGTACATAGTAATCATCAGGTATGTTATATAAATCTTGACAGACATATTCTACTTCAATCAATTTTGCTACTCTTTTACCAATGACTTCTTTAAATTCTTTTTCATTTTCTTTTTTAATGACAAAAATGACTTTGTCAAATCCTGCTCTTATTGCATCATAGATGGAAAAATCGATAATCACATGCCCTTGATCATCAATTGGATCAATTTGTTTTAATCCTCCATAGCGACTTCCCATTCCTGCTGCCATTATAACTAATACTGGTTTCTTCATTTTCTTTTTTCCTTTACAATTATATATTTTTACGTAAATCTTATTATACATTTATTAAAGACAAAAATCTATGTGTTCATAATAAATCAAAAAATAATGATACATTATATTTGCATAAACCAAGAACTTTCCTTATATTATTTATATATCATTAATAAGGAGATAACAATAATGATCGATTCATATTTTGATGGTGGGTTATTACAGTTAATCGGTTATAAATTATTTGGTTTTCTGCTTACAGTCTGTACCTTAGGTATTGGTGCTCCATGGGCCATATGGCTAATTTATAACTGGGAAATTAACCATACTGTCATTAATGGTCAAAGACTATATTTTGATGGCACTGTACTTAATCTATATGCACACTGGATAAAATGGCTACTGCTGACTATTATTACTTTTGGTATTTACGGTTTTTGGGTATGTATCGCTGTGAAAAAGTGGAAAACAAAACATACACATTTTATTTAAAAACACAGGATCAGTAAATGTTCCTGTGTTTTATCATTATATTTTTTTAACTGGATGACGAATAATCGTTTTCAATCTGGATTGATCAGTTTTTCGTGGATCACTAATATAAATTTCATGATGCATTCGCTGATCGTTGATATCCAATTGATATCCTTTTTGTTCCATAAACTGATGCATTGATGCAACTGTAGCCGGTTCATCATCATAAGGTCCTATATGCATACATTGTACACATGTTCCTTCATCGTACGAAAAAAATTCAACTTGTGAAAAATCCATTTTTTTCTTTTTCGTTGCCTGATCGATAGCCCAATTAAAATCTTCTTGAGTAACAAAATCCGGTAATCTAATCATTGAAATAAAACTAAACTTTTCTTTATGCAAATAATCAACACCTTTGATTCCTTCTTGCCACCATAATCCTTCTAGCGGAGGCACCACAAAATCAAAGTATCCCGCTATATGGTAAGTAGTATTTTTACTCATTTTAATTGTATAAGCTATTGCGTATAACAAAGGAATCGATTGACGATAAACACCATTTTCATCATTAGGATTACCTTTCCCCCGCACCGCAATATAATTCATTTTTGGTATATGAACAATAGCCATTTTTTTAGATAAATATAATTCTTTATACTCTTTTTATAATCAAAGACCATTTTCTTTCTCCTTTATCATATCTTTGTTTTTTCTAAAGATAAAAAATATTCTTCTAGTAATTTAATATAATGTTTCATTTGTGTAATCATTTTTAATGACGTAGGATCTTCCATATCATCAACAGCGATTTTAGCAATAAAATCATTACGATAAGGATCCTCACACGTTATGAAAGGACATCGATTCAAAGAAATAAGATTATCATATTTACTTTGAATTTTTCGGTTGTATCCAGACATCCAGATTTCAAAGCGACATGTTGAATGAATAAAAACTATTTGGATTTTTAAACCCTTATCTTTTAATTTTTGATTGGTTATCTGAAAATAAGAAAAATCCATTTTATTTTCAACAATCCGTGGATGAAAATCATAGTCTTTCATTTCTTTTTGTAATGTTGTAAAGATATATTTGAGTAAATCAAGAATTTGCTGATAGGCCGCTTGAATCGAAGTCGTCTTCATTAGATTTTTATATTCTAAAAATAATTGCCGATCAAATTTCATTAATTTTCCACCTCATCTACTTTTCCACAATAAAGACAAACACCTTGATGAACTGTTTTAAGATGTCCGCAATGATGACATCTGTATTTTTCCTTTTGCCAAGTCACAAATTTTTCAAGTCCATATTTTTGAATATATTCCAAATTTTCTAACATGCTCATATGATATTTATGACGATATCTTTTATCTAGATTTTTTAATCTTAAACAAGGATAACTGTGACATTCATAACAAAATCGCTTTTTTTATCACATTTATATATTGAACAGTTCTGACATGATTTTCTTAATGTATTATGGCCACAACCATCACATGGCAAACTGGTACTATGTCAAGATTTCGGACTACATAAATATGAGAAATTTAATTAATTGTTACTGATTAGATAGTTGTATTCATATTCATTTGGTGATTTGAAATCACAATGTGAATGTACCCTTATCGTATTATAGAATCCTTCTATGTATTCAAATACTAATCTATATGCATGTTCATAATTTGTTATCTTAAATCTGTTTAACCACTCTCTTTTTATTAATGCGTGATATGATTCTATACATGCATTATCCCATGGTGTCCCTTTTCGCGAATAGCTTCTCTTCATTTTTTTAGTTAGCTTTTTATATTTTTTGGATGTATAGTGCACCCCTCGATCGGCACTATACCGAATTCGGTATAGTTCGGATCGTGGAAATGAATTCAAAAATAGGATCATTGAAGAAGCGCTCGAAACATTTGATATCAGAAGATCATTAAGTCATAAAGGCTGCCCCTATGATAATGAAGTTGCAGAAGCGACATACAAAATCATCAAAACAGAGTTTGCGTTTAATAAAAGATTTGAAAGTTTTGAGGAACTAGAACTTGAATTATTTGATTATGTAAACTGGTATAACAATGTGAGGATACATGGCTCACTTGACTATAAAACACCAATTGAATTTAGGATGTTCTCATAGAAATTGTCCAAAAAAGTGTTGACAATCCATTTATAACGTTTATTAAGTTTCAGTAGGTACAAACAAATGACAAATGTACAAAATACTTTCACAACTATATTGCATAAAAGTTGTTTTGCCAATTGGTACGAATATGTTAATTCTGGTACCAATTTTTCACCAAAATCGAATAATTGGTAAATATCTTCAAATAAAAAAGTAGAGCGTGCTGATAAAATGTTCCTATTTTATCAAGACATTATAACACGTCTCTACTTAAATATTTTTATTAAATTAACGAACAACTATATTGACAATTTTGTTTTTAACAACAATAATTTTAACAATATTTTTACCATCTGTATGAGCCTTAACATTTTCTTGTTCAAAAGCTAATGTTTTTACAGCCTCTTCATCAGCATCTTTAGCAACTTGAATTTTAGCTCTTAATTTACCATTTACTTGAACACCCATTTCAATAGTTTGAGTTACTAACATGCTTTCATCATATGTTGGCCATGATTCATAAGCAATTGTATTTTCATGTCCTAATAAGTGCCACATTTCTTCACAAACATGTGGAGCAATACAACTTAACATCTTCACTAAATTTTCAGCATAAGGACGATAAACTGTTTTTGCCTTAAATGCTTCATTAACAAAAATCATCATTTGTGAAATAGCTGTATTGAAACCTAATGTTTCATAATCATTAGTTACTTTTTTAACTGTAGCATGATAAATAAAATCTAATGAGTGATCATTTTCATCACTTAATTTATCTGTTTCAATAACTAAACGATAAACACGATCTAACCATTTTCTTGCACTATCTACCCCACTATCACTCCATGGTTTACTAGCTTCTAATGGTCCCATAAACATTTCATAAACACGTAGAGTATCTGCACCATATTCATTAACGATATCATCTGGATTTATTACATTTCCTTTAGATTTACTCATCTTTTCACCATTACCACCTAAAATCATTCCTTGGTGATATAATTTTTTAAATGGTTCAGGATTTGATAAATATCCTTTATCATACAAATATCTATTCCACATACGAGAATATAATAAATGTCCAACTGCATGTTCAGGACCACCAACATATAAATCTACCGGTAACCAATGATCCAATAATTTACGATCTGCAATAGCCTTATCATTATGTGGATCAATGTAGCGCATATAATACCAGCTACTTCCAGCACTACCTGGCATTGTACTTGTTTCACGTTTACCTTTTTTCCCATTAACTTCAACATTTACCCAATCAACTGCTTTATCAAGTGGTGAAGCTCCTGATTTTGATGGTGAATAATCTTCTAATGGTGGTAAAATTAATGGTAACTCATCATCTGATAAAACAACAGATGTCCCATCATCAAAATTAATTACTGGAATTGGCTCACCCCAATATCTTTGTCTAGCAAAAATCCATTCTCTTAAACGGTAATTAATTTTCTTTTGTCCACAGTGATGTTCTTCTAACCATTTAACCATCGTATTAATTGCATCTTCTTTATTCATTCCATTTAAGAACTCAGAATTAATATGTTCTCCATCTTGAGTCCAAGCTGCTTTTGATACATCGCCACCAGCTAATACCGGAATAATTTCTAAACCAAATTTTTTCGCAAATTCAAAGTCACGTTCATCATGAGCTGGTACTGCCATAATTGCTCCAGTACCATATCCAGCTAAAACATAATCTGAAATCCAAATTGGGATTTTTTTATTATTTACCGGATTAATTGCATAAGCCCCAGTAAATACCCCAGTTTTATCTTTATTTAATTCAGTACGTTCTAATTCTGATTTTGTTGCACACACACTAATATAGTCATCAACTGCCTGTTTTTGCGCTGCAGTTGTAATTTTTGCAACTAGTTCATGTTCTGGGGCCAACACACAATATGTTGCACCAAATAATGTATCACAACGTGTTGTAAATACAGTAAATTTATCTTCATAACCGTCAACTTTAAAATCAACATGGGCACCAATTGATTTTCCAATCCAATTTCTTTGAATTTCTTTTGTTGATTCAGGCCAATCAATGTCTTCTAATCCAGCTAATAATTTTTCTGCGTATGCCGGAATATCGATTACCCATTGTTTCATATTTTTACGAATAACTGGGAATCCCCCACGTTCGCTTTTACCATCAATAATTTCATCATTAGCTAATACGGTTCCTAATTCTTCACACCAGTTGACTGGTATATCAACATTTTTAGCTAATCCATCGTTATATAATTGTTTAAAAATCCATTGTGTCCATTTGTAATAGCTAGGATCACAAGTTGAAACACATTTATCCCAATCAAATGAAAAACCTAACATTTTTAATTGTTTTGTAAATGTATTAATATTTTTAACTGTAAAGCCCTCAGGATGATTACCAGTTTTAATTGCATATTGTTCTGCAGGTAAACCAAAGGCATCAAATCCCATTGGATGTAAAACATTGTATCCTTGCATTCTTTTCATTCTTGATACAATATCAGTTGCTGTATATCCTTCTGGATGCCCTACATGTAATCCTTGTCCTGAAGGATATGGAAACATATCTAAAGCATAAAATTTAGGTTTAGAAAAGTCCCAGACATCAGTAAAAAAAGTTTTATTTTCTTCCCAATATTTTTGCCATTTCGGCTCAATTTGTTTGTGATCAAACGGCATTCTATACTTCCTCCTTAAAATAAAAAAAGCCGTCCATCTAAGGACGACTTAATATCGCGTTACCACCTTAGTTCCAGATTAAAAAAATCTAGCACTCAAAACTTTAACGCAGTTAACGGCAATAACTACTAACAATTTCATTATTGCATCTCCTAGGCGAGTTCATAATCTATTTTATCAGTTTCCACCAGCCACTGACTCTCTATAAAAAATTCAATTACTACTACTCCTATTCGTAGACTTTAAATACTCAAATATTATAACATAAATAGATAGATATGCAACAAATTTTAAACCAAACAAACTCAATTTTAATTATTAACCATGATATTTCAAAGCTTTAATTGGATCAAGGTGACTTGCTTTAAATGCTGGTAAACAACTGCTTAAAATACCTAATCCTAAAGCAAACAAATAAATAACTAACAATAACTTCAAATCAATTGACACAAAGTTACCTTCAAAACTATAACTTGTAATTACTAAACTATTAATCATTTGAACAATTTGAATCAATAAAATTAACGCTAAAACAAAACTAACTGTAACTAAAATTACACTTTCTAATAGTACTAATAATAAAATCTGAATTTTACTTGCTCCTAAACATTTAAAAATACCAAAATCCTTGGTCTTTTCAACAACAGATAAATACAATACCTCACCTATTAAAAAACAAGCTGCAATTATAGCTAATGAAGAAAACAATAATAAAACTCTTTGAATCTGTAGCAAAAAATTATCAACATTTGCATTGATATCTTGACCAGCAACCTTAAAATCCAAATATGAATATTTCTCTTTTAAATTTTTAATTTCATTTTCAACATTTACTAGCTGATTTAAATTCATTAAAACTAATTGAGTCGTGATTTCTTCTTTATTAACTTTAAAAATTTCACTAATATGTTCAAAATTAGCAAGCTCATTTATATACATCGTATCAAACATCGATACTTCATCTGTTATTCCTACAATTTTTAATTTAATCTTCTTTATTTGATTATCTTTTAAATAATATCCATATACATAACGATTAATCAATTTTTGATAATCATCACTTAAATGAACTGCTGTAGTTTTTGTCAAAACTATTTCATCATCCTTATTTAATTTTCTTCCATATTCAATTCTATTAGATTGAACTTTTTTTGTCATATCACTAATATAAACAGTTGACTCTGTTGCATAGCTATTTTTTAAAGAAATCCCTATAAATTCATAATCTACAGGTTCACCGTATAAATACTGATTTTGTGAATGTTCTTTTAGATTTATTAATTCTTGATAATTGATTGCTTGATGATTTTGCTGTTGTATTGAAATCAACTGATTTGGAAAAATAGAGGTTAATTGTTTTTTGACCTGGTTTTGTAAAGAGCCACTTAAAGTAAAAGTTATCATAATACAAAAAATAGCCAGGGTAATTCCGGCTGATATTTTCAAATTTCGATATAAATTAGAACGATATTGTAATAAAACTAGTTTAAAAATATTAGCTGGTGCATGTTTTTTTAACCGGCAATAAAATTTATCTGTTGTTTTAATAGAATCTCTTTTTTTAGTCAACTTGCCATTTTCCATAACATACAGTTGATCAGCATATTTAATAGCCAAATTTTCATCGTGACTAATTACAATTACCAATCTTTCTTTTGCTTCTTTTTTTAAAAGTTCAAATACTGCTTGACTATTTTCTTGATCCAAAGAGCCAGTTGGTTCATCACATAATAAAATATCCACATTTTTTATTATCGCCCGTAATAAAGCAACCCGTTGTTTTTGACCACCAGATAATAACCTGACTTTTTTTCTTTTTAACTTTTGTAGTTCTAATTTTTCTTCTTGATCTTCAATTGCTCGTTTATAAATTATCTTAGTAAAAAAGCCTGATAATAAATAATTATTTTTTACATTCAACCAATTAATTAAATTAAAATCTTGAAAAATAAAACCAACATGTTTCCGACAATAATTCTTTATTTTACGAATATTTTGATTATCAATAAAAATATTGCCTTGATAATTTAAGTCAATTCCCCCAATAATATTTAACAACGTAGTTTTCCCACATCCAGATTTACCAGTGATAATAACCATTCCTGTACTAGGAAAAGTAACACTTAAATTATCAATAACAAGATCATCATATTCTTTTGTTAAATTTTTAATTTCCAGCATATTCTAGTTCTCCTTTAACAAAATACTGCCATCCATCTTATTAATTATTAATGCTCCATGAACCCCCGAAATCCAGCAAATAATAATATAAATAAAGATTAATAAAATAAATAAATCAAAAGAACCTAAAAAATAACGTGGCAAAACAAATAAATTATTAATTCCTATAATATTTTTATCTAAATCAAATAATGAAATTAAAAATAGCGTTCCAAAAGCTACAACACTACCTACAATACCAATTATCATTCCTATCAACATCGCTTCAAATCCAAATAAACTTACGATCCTTAACTTAGAAATACCATTAACCTGTAAAATACAAGTATCTTTTTTTCTTTCAATAAAAATCGTTTTTAAAATAATTGAAATTAAAATAATAGAAATAAAAAAACTTACACTTATAAAAATAATTACAACTATATACGCTAGATCAAATAACATTTGATAACTATCAACATATTCTTGATGATAACTTACCAGTAAAAAATCATCCTGATATTTATCAAGAACCTGTTTATATTTAGAACTAATTAAAATTAAAACATCTTTAGTTTCTAATTGTTGTCTTAAGTTTTCATCAATAATATTTCTATCAATATAAATATTATTACCCTCATTAACATAATCGTTAATAATCGCACTAATAGAAAAAGAATAACTGATTCCATTTAATTCATATTCAATTTCATCATTGACTTTTAAATCATATTTTTTTGCAGCCTTTTGATTAATGACTATTTGATTTTCTTTACTAGGATAATGGCCACTTTGATAATCAAAATTTTTAGTATTCTTTATTTGATAAATTTCAAAATTTTGATTTCCTTTAAATACCCCTTGATTAAAATCCAATTTAAAAGATACATCATCAATCAAACTATTTTCTTTAAATTTAGTAATATCATCTTCTTTAAACATAGTATTTAAATAATCATTTTGATAAACTTCTATTATCTCTTTTAATGGATCACTTTGAAAACGATTTTTTAAATATAACCAGCCACCATTACACGCTGAAAGAAGTAATACGAAAGCAATAATAATAAATATTTGTGAAACAAACATCATTATCAACTTATTTCGTTGATATTTTATCTGCTGTTTAATATAAAAAAACAGTCTTTTAGACTGTCGAGGTAAAAAATATGTACTGTATTTATGGTATTTACTAGTTTTAAAATCATAATAATTTATATTTTGATCTAAATCAATTATTTGCGACGTATACTTCTTTATCAATGAAATATTATGAGAAATCACAATAACCAAATGTTGTTTTGCATACTGTTTTAATAATTTCATTACTTCTTTGCTTTGGATACCATTTAAGGCACCAGTTGGCTCATCAGCTAGAAGAATTGGAGTTTGACATAAAAAAGCTCTTACCAGTCCAACACGCTGTTTTTGTCCTCCAGATAATTGATCTGGATAATTATTTAACAGATGTACAATTTCTAGCTGATTGCAATATGTCATAATTTTAAATTCAATATCATTATAGCTATAGCCCTTAATCAAAGCTGGTAAAATAATATTTTGCTTTATTGTCAAAGATGGTATTAAATTATAAAACTGATAAACATAACTAATATAATCCTTTTGATATTGAACAATATTTTCTCTTTCTAGTTCATGACCATCAATTAATATCTGACCACTATTAGCTTTCTCTATCCCAGCGATGATATTTAATAATGTTGATTTACCAGAACCGCTTTTACCGACAATCGCAATTAAACCTTTACTTGGAAATTTGATTGTAAGATTATTTAATACTGTCTGCTTATTTTTACCAAACTGATAAAATTTTGTTATTTTAATTAATTGTAATGCCATAATTCTTCTACTGTTTAATACAGTACCTCCTTTATTATAATTTGATTTCTAAACTTTTAGGCAATATGCTATAATACTGATGGTGATAAAATGAATCAATTTAAATACAGTAATGATAACAAACGTTATCATACCTTTAATTATTATTTAAAAAACAAATATCATTGTAAAGTTGCAAAAGTAGGATTAAATGCCGGATTTACCTGCCCTAATCGTGATGGCAGTAAAGGGGTTGGGGGTTGTATTTTTTGTAGCGACTCTGGTTCTGGTGATTTTGCCGGTAATGTCCACGATTCTTTACAAACCCAATTTAATCAAGTAAGTCAAATTTTATCTAATAAATGGCCTGGTTGTAAATACATCGCATACTTTCAAGCAAATACCAATACTTATGGTCCTGTTGAAAAAATCAAAAAATGCGTTGAACCATTTATTAATAAAAAAGATGTTGTTGCCATAAGCATTGCTACTAGACCGGATTGTTTAAATGATGATGTTCTAGAATACTTAAAAGATGTCAATTCACGCTGTGATTTATGGGTCGAATTAGGTTTACAAACAATCCATGATCGTACCGGACTAATCATTAATCGCTGTCATAGTTATCAAGATTTCCTGGATGGTCTTAATAAACTACGAGCCCTAAATATCAATGTCTGTGTTCATATCATCAATGGTTTACCATATGAAACACCTGAAATGATGCTAGAAACAGCTAAAACAGTTGGTCAGTTAGACATTCAAGCTATAAAAATTCATATGCTATATATTATTGAAAATACAAAATTACATCAATTATATTTAAAGAAACCTTTTAAAATTCTCGATCGTGAAGAATATATTAAATTAGTTGTTGAACAACTAGCTTATTTGCCAGAAAATATTGTTATTGAACGACTTACTGGTGATGGTAAAATTGATGATTTAATTGCTCCATTATGGTCGGTTAAAAAAGTAACTATTTTAAATGATATTGATAAAATGATGGTCGCAAAAGATTATTATCAAGGATGCAAATTATAAAAATAAAAAAGCCCGAAGGCTTTTTTTTAATTATCAGTTTCAATTAATCCATAATCACCATCATTACGGCGATATACAATGCTTATAGCATCTGTTTCAGAATCACGATAAACAAAGAATGAATGTCCTATTAATTCCATTTGCATAATTGCTTCTTCCATATCCATTGGTTTTGGTGTAATAGTTTTTACTTTTACTAAGACATCTTCTTCTGGTTCAACATCTTCAATTGAAGAAAGGTTGAATGCAAGTTTATTATCCTTTGATTTACGACTTAGACGTGTCTTATACTTTCTAATTTGTCCTTCTAATTTATCAATAGCTAAATCGATTGCATTATACAAATCATCATCTACAACTTCTGCTCTTAATAGAACATATTCAGTTGGAATAGTTATTTCAAGTTTTTGTCCATATGGATAAACTCGACATAACACTTTAGCCTCTACATTATCGCTAACGATGAAATATTTGTCTAGCTTTGATAATTTTTTTGAAATCTTTTGTTCAATTGCTTCAGTGATTTCAATGTTTTTTCCTCTTACTGAGATTTTCATAAGAACTCCTCCTTTGTATATAAATATTATACAATATTAAATGATAAAATAACACTTAAATTATAGATAAAATTTTCGTAAATTTTACACAAAATGAAAAAAACCCGAATTAATCGAGTTTTTTACATCTATACAATTTTAAATTTTTTTTATATCTAACGATATTTCTTTAAAACTTCCACTTTATCTAATTTTTCCCATGGTAAATCTAAATCACCACGTCCAAAATGTCCATATGCAGCAGTTTTTTGATAAATTGGTTGTCTTAAATTTAATGTTTTAATAATACCACCTGGTGTTAAATCAAAGTTTTCTCTAATTGCTTTAATAATAACATCAACATCAACATGTTCACTACCATAAGTTTCTACAAATACTGAAGTTGGTTCTTTAACACCAATTGCATAAGAAACTTGTATTTCAATACGATCACAAAGATCAGCTGCCACAATATTTTTAGCAATATATCTAAGCATATAAGCTGCTGAACGATCTACTTTTGAAGGATCCTTACCACTAAATGCTCCCCCACCATGACGAGCAGCACCACCATAAGTATCAACAATGATTTTACGACCAGTAAGTCCTGTATCACCATGAGGACCACCAATAACAAATCTTCCAGTTGGATTAATTAAAACACGATAATCTTTATTTAATCCATATTTTCCTACTACAACATCCATGATTTCTTCTTTAATGTATTTTTTAAAAGCTTCTTCATCAAAATCAGGATCATGTTGAATTGACATTAAAATTGTATCAATTTTAGGATCTTTATCAGTATAATCAACAGTTACTTGAGCCTTCATATCAGGACGAGCATATTTAAATTCACCACTATTTTTTTTCTCTGTTGCATAGCGTACTAAATGATGTGCCAATGAAATTGGAAGTGGCATATATCCTTTAGTTTCCTTGCAAGCATAACCAAACATAATTCCCTGGTCACCAGCACCACCAACTTCATCATTAGTACCTAATGCAATATCAGGTGATTGACTATCTAAAACAATTTGAACTTTACATGTTCGATAATCAATCCCTTTATCGCTATCATCATAACCAATATCTTTTAAAACATCACGAGCTACTTGTTCATAATCTACTTTAGCTAAAGTAGTAATTTCTCCACCGATTACAATTAAATCTGTTGTTGCAAATACTTCACAGGCAACACGTGAATTAGGATCTTCTTTTAAGCAGGCATCTAAAATAGCATCGCTAATTTGATCACATACTTTATCAGGATGTCCTTTTGATACTGATTCTGAAGTAAATAACAATTTTTCTTTCATTTCTTTCTCCTTTCGACAAATAAAAAAGCTTCCTAAAGAGAAAGCATACATATTTAGGAAGCCTTCTCTCATTGTTCAAGTTTAACCTTGCTAAGTCAGGCACCTTCTAATTTAATATAGGGTTGCCACTACATCATCGATCTTCATCTAGTAGTTCTTAATAAGAGTCTTTTTTATTTATTTGTTTAATTTCTTCTTTGCTTAATGATGTAATTACTTCAATAATATCATCATCAAGACCAATATCTAATAAAATACTTGCTATCATTTTCTGTTTACGAATATTATCCATATTATCACCTTAACTTAGTTTGCATTGATAAAACAATAATATTCCTAAAAACGACACATAAATAATAATACATCTTTTTTTAATATGCAAGTAATTTAATAGCTATTAATATTTTAACATAAAACAAACGATATTTTATCTCAAATTTGTCTCATTTTTATAACATTGGTTCAGTTGCAATATTTCTTACTTCTAAAACACCAGGTACTTCTTCCATTAAAATTTGTTCAACACCATCTTTTAATGTTTCATCTAATAAGCTGCATCCAGCACATGCACCAAGCATTTTAACATAAACAATCCCATCTTTAAAATCAATTAGTTCAATATCTCCACCATCACGATTTAAATATGGTCTTAATTTATTAACAACTTTTTCAATTTGTTCATATGTATTTTCCACTATTATCACCTCTTTTGTATAGTATATTGTACCACAAAAAATATTTTTTTAAATAAATATGATATCCAAATATAAAAACATCTACTTATAAAAAAATATCTTACAATCAAAAACTTTTATTTTAATAGTAAATAATATAATTATAATTCAAAAATTTCATTAAAAAGAAATAATTTTATTAATTTTATGTTATAATGTCTCCGTAGGGAGTGATTATTATATGGGTCAAAAGATAAAACGTGGCGATATCATCGATGTAAAAATCACTGGTATTCAGCCTTACGGTGCTTTTGCAAGTTTACCCGATAATTCTACAGGATTAATTCACATTTCTGAAATCTCAGATAAATTTGTAAAAAGTATTGATAGTTTTGTTAAAGTTGGTCAATCAATTAAAGTAAAAGTTATTGACTTCGATGAAAGCACTAATCATGCTCGTCTAAGCTTAAAAGCCATTGATAATCGTTATCGTAGACGAAATAAGCGTGTCTATTATAAAAACCCCAGACGATCAATCGTTGAAACACCTAATGGTTTCAAGCCATTAGCTGCAGCTATGCAAATATGGATCAAACAAGGAATCACGGAGGAAAATTAAAATGATTACATTAGATTTAAGCAAAGCTAAATTAAGCGAAGATTTAAGTTCATATCAAGAAAAAGTTAATGAAATTCATGATATGATTCATAACAAAACTGGTGCCGGGAATGATTTTCTTGGCTGGGTAGAATTACCAGAAAATTATGATAAGGCTGAAGTAGCATTAATTAAAGAAAAAGCAGCTGCTTTACAAGATAAAACAGATGTATTATTAGTTTGCGGTATTGGTGGATCTTATTTAGGAGCACGTGCAGCAATCGAAGCAATTAATGGATTATATCCAAAAAATAAAGTTGAAATTATTTATGTAGGAAATACTTTCTCATCAAATTATATTAAACAAGTTGCTGATTATATTGAAGACAAAGATTTTGCAATCAACGTAATTTCAAAATCAGGTACAACAACTGAAACTTCTATTGCTTTTAGAATTTTCAAAGAAATGTGTGAAAAGAAATATGGTAAAGATGGTGCTAGAGAAAGAATCGTTGCAACAACTGATAAAGCAAAAGGTGCTTTAAAAACACTAGCAACTGAAGAAGGATACACAACTTTTGTTATTCCTGATGATGTTGGAGGACGTTATTCAGTATTAACACCAGTTGGTTTATTCCCTATCGCTATGGCTGGAATCGATGTTGATGAAATGATGAAAGGTGCCAAAGATGCGATGGATAAATATAGTGTAAGCGACCTTGAAAAAAATGATGCTTATCGCTATGGTGTAGCTCGTCAAATTTTACACAAAGCTGGTTATCCTGCCGAAATGTTTGTAACTTATGAATTACAACTTTCTATGGTTGCTGAATGGTGGAAACAATTATATGGTGAATCTGAAGGTAAAGAAGGAAAAGGTATTTTACCTACTAGTGCTACTTTCTCAACTGATTTACACTCATTAGGACAATTCATCCAAGAAGGAAGCAAAGTATTATACGAAACTATTTTCCAAATTAAAGAACCAAACAGCGATATGGTAATCCCTAGTGATCCTGATAATTTAGATGGTTTAAATTACTTAGCTGGAAAAACTGTTGACTATGTAAACAAGAAAGCTTGTGAAGGTACTATTGATGCTCATGTTAACACTGGTAACGTACCTAACATCTTAATTACAATGGACAAAATGGATGCTTATGGATTTGGATATATGGTTTATTTCTTCGAAATGTCATGTGCAATGTCAGTTTATTTATTAGGAGTAAACCCATTCAACCAACCAGGTGTTGAAGTTTATAAAGCAAATATGTTCAAATTATTAGGTAAACCTGGATATTAGGATATTAATAGTAAAGTAAACATGAAGAAGGTGGGTCATCAAGGCTCACCTTTATTTTTGTAAAAATATACGATACACTTATTAAAATTACTATCACAAACAGAAAATATAAATACATTGTTTTTACAAACTTATAACATAAAATAAATATTTTTAAAAAATTTCAATTTTTTTATTGACTAAAGTTATAGATAATGGTAGTATATAGAGGCGCCAAGAAATGGAGGTTTAGCTCAGTTGGGAGAGCATCTGCCTTACAAGCAGAGGGTCAGCGGTTCGAGCCCGTTAACCTCCACCATTAAAAAAGAAGAAAAGCCGGCTTAGCTCAATTGGTAGAGCAACTGACTTGTAATCAGTAGGTTGAGGGTTCAAGTCCTTTAGCCGGCACCATGATGGAGGAGTAGCGAAGTGGCTAAACGCGGCTGACTGTAACTCAGTTCCTTTCGGTTCGGTGGTTCGAATCCGCCCTCCTCCACCATACTAAAATTGGGGTATAGCCAAGCGGTAAGGCAACAGACTTTGACTCTGTCATCTCCCTGGTTCGAATCCAGGTACCCCAGCCAAGATGACCCGCTAGCTCAGTCGGTAGAGCATCTGACTTTTAATCAGAGGGTCAGGCGTTCGAATCGCCTGCGGGTCACCATTTCAATGCGGGTGTAGTTCAATGGTAGAACTTCAGCCTTCCAAGCTGACTACGTGGGTTCGATTCCCATCACCCGCTCCATTAAAAAAGTAACTTACAAACATTGTGTTTGTAAGTTTTTTTTATTTTATATACCATTATCATTTAATTCAATAAAACAATGTCTATTACCATTTGATTCGATTACTTTTAATAAATCAGTAAAAGATAAATAAATCGTAGCTGTATTAATATTAGGATGAATACCAATTTTTATCATCTTTTCAATTTCTTTATCAATTATAACATCAACAATTTTATCATGGTCATTTAATATCCCCAACGGGCTAACAGCACCCTTTTTCAAACCTAAATACTTATTTAAATCTTCTTCACTTGCAAAAGTTAAGCGCCGTGATTTAAGAACTTTTCTTAATTTTTTTAAATCGAGCTGTTGATCATTTTTTAATAAAACAAGATAATAATGTTGTTTTTTATCATCAGTTAAAAATAAATTTTTTAGTACAAAACTAATATCAATTTCATTAATTTGATTAATTTCACCAATTGTATAAACCGGTTTATGTTTTATTAACTGGTAATCAATATTTAAATTATCTAATCTAGTTAAAACCTTTTCAATCACTTCCATAACAATACCTCTTTTAAATCATAACTAAATAGTAACATTATATCTTTTGATGTCAATGTTCTAACCAGGCTATTCGTGGTAATTTTACATAATTATTTAATAAATCAATAGCTATAATAAGTCGTTGTCTTTCATAATCAATATTTTGATACATTAATAACAGTTTCTTTTTAATCCGCAAATCATTACAATCCTCGTTTATCGCTAGAGCCATAAATTCACTAGGAAACAATAAACGAGCATATAAATATATTATTTCATTACTACTAAGATTTCCCCTTTTAATATAATTATCTAATTGTTCGATATCAATTATTCCCTTTTTATAACTGCTTGCAAGATCTTTTATTCGCGAAGCAAAAATAAGATTATTTGGATTACACAAATCCTCATAACAATCATTAAAATAAAAGTGTTCAACTCCTAAATGAAATACTTCTTCATTAATCATATTTAAAATATTTATCGCGGTTTCCCCTAATCCTTGATAATAATAAAACAAGATAATAAAATGTTCAAAATGACTAATTCTTGAAGCATAATTGCCTAGTTTACTTTTAGCTTGATCTAAAATTGTACACCAGCTCTCTTTTATTTTTATAATTTCAATCGTTTTATTAATCGATTGTAAAGATAGATTAATAAAACTATCAAGAAGATACTCTTCTATTTGATAAGTATACAACATGTAATCCATAGAAATTGGATGATTAAAACAATTCATTACTACCTGAAATCCATTCAACCCTAGAGCATTAACATAATAAGGATAATAATTAGTAAAATTATTAACTTGATTAAAATAATATAATTGTCCTTGATATTCAAAATAATCACTTTCTTTATCTAAAGAAATTTGATAAAAACGTTGCAAGATATCTAGTTTTGATACCAATTTGGCACCTCACCTTCTATTACTTCCATCACAAGTGGATAATCATATTTATGTGAAAATTCTTCATTATAAAAGGGAAATAACACCATCAATCTAATTTTAATAACTATCTTTAACGAAACCATAACATGATTAACACCATAGTTTTCTATATTTTCCTCAACTGTACTAGTAATAGCACTAATAGTTTTATATTTAAGATTTATCTTTGGTCCAACATTAGCCAAAAACGGATTATCAGTTAAAAGACCTAGTCTGATAGTTGCAATTACCCCACCATTATCGCTCATTTGCTGCAATTTATTTTGATAAAACGAATTATCTTCTTTTTGATAGGTGCCTGATTCAATTGAATAAAAAAGATCTTCTAACTGATTTACTAATTTTGCTCCAAGACTTGAAGCATAGTTAGTATTAAAATTAATAGCAACGATTTCATCACCATTACGGCTTATTGCAATTAAATCATCATGTTCTAATTCTACTGGAAATGGTGTATTATTGATGATCATCTGACAAAAACGATTAACTTCTTTACTGGCAATTGTTTTTAACGCTGGCGTAATACTAATACAAACTAATTGAACTATAATTGCCAAGACTATTATTATAATCAATGATATATATCGTTTTTTCATTTAATCACCAGTATATTATACTATGATCAACTAAAAATTATGTCTAGAAGCTATCATCTTATAAAACTGGATAATAATACTAGGTAAAGTCGCAAAAATAAAAATCATTGCTAATTGTCTCAACGTTAATTCACTAATAGAAAAAAATGAATGAAAATTAGGTGAGATAAGAATCCAGATTAAAAGAAGTCCTCCCATTAAAAATGCCAGTAAACTATAATAATTTAACGGTAATTTAATTAGTGGTAAATCACTACGACAATTAAAACCATGTAACAATCGCGCTAAACATAGAGTGCCAAAAGCCATTGACGAAGCAGTTAATTCATTATTTCGAAGTCCCATAAAATAACTCAACATCGTAAAAATACTAATGATTAAACCTTCAAAGCCAACTTGTAAAATTGTTTCTTTATTTAATAACGATTTATTGATATTCCGTGGTTTTTGTTTTAGAATTTCCTCATTTCCTTTTTCCATCCCAATTGCAATTGCTGGCAATGAATCAGTTATTAAATTAATAAATAGTAGATGAACCGGTAAAAAAGGTGTCGGTAAGATTAAAAATGAAGTTACTAATACACAAATAATTGCTGATAAATTACCCGATAATAGATAAATAATTGCATTTTTTATATTAGTATAAACAATTCGTCCCGTCATTATTGCTTTAACGATAGTAGCAAAATTATCATCAGTTAAAACCATACTTGCTCCATCTTTAGCAACTTCACTTCCTGTAATCCCCATTGCTACCCCTACATCGCTTTGTTTTAAAGCCGGAGCGTCATTTACCCCATCACCGGTCATAGCAACAACCTTCCCACTTTTTTGCCACGCTTTAACAATTCTAATCTTATGTTCAGGAGCAACACGGGCATAAATAGAAATTTGTGGTAAATAAGCATATAGCTGATTATCAGTCATTTTATCTAATTGTTTACCATCGAGACATTTATCGCCAGGTTTATATATTCCAATTTGCATAGCAATACTACAAGCTGTCGTTGCATGATCCCCAGTAATCATAATCGGTTTTATTCCAGCATTAATACAATCTTGAACTGCTTGAAAACTTTCAGGCCGTGGTGGATCTATTAACGCCACTAAGCCGATAAAAACTAAATCGTATTCATCTTGAATCGTCAAAGTATTACGATAAAATTTTTTGTAAGCAAAACCTAAGACTCTTTTACCCTCACTAGCTAAAAAATCATTTTGCTCTAAAATTTTCTTTTTATCTTGATTAGTTAAAATCTCTTTATAGCCATCATTTAAAATAGTTTTGCAACGATTTAATAAAACATCAGGTGCTCCTTTAGTATATAAATGATTATTTGAAGCAACACTCATTAATTTTCGTGATGAATCAAAAGGAAGTTCTAAACGACGCTTTGTTTTTAGATCATAATCATGGTTAAAACAATAGTTATGATACGCTTCTAACAAAGCAATTTCTGTAGGATCACCAATATTTTTACCATTTGAAATTGATGCATTATTACAGATTGCAAAAGACTTCAATAAAATATTATGATTATATTCGCGATGATTCAACTCACTAATTTTAATTCTGCGATCACGAGTATATATATCAGTAGCTTCCATTTTATTCTGTGTTAATGTACCTGTTTTATCTGAACAAATAACCGATATACACCCTAAACTTTCTACCGCATTTAAATTCTTTATAATCGCATTTTCTTGAGCCATTTTTTGCGTAGAGATGGATAATACAATTGTTACAATTGATCCTAAGGCCTCAGGAATAGCTGCCACAGCTAAAGCAACAGCCACCATTAAGGCATCTAATAATTGTTCTTTAGCAAATAAAACATCCATCACCAAAACAAAAATACAAATAACTATGATCCCAATTGATAATCTTAATGAAAATTCATCTAAAGACTTTTGTAAAGGCGTTTTTCTTTGCTTAGTTTCATTAAGCATAGTTGCTATTTTACCAATCTGGGTATTCATTCCTATTTTAGTTACAACATAGCTGCCACTTCCATTTGTAACTAAGCTACCCGAAAAGACCATATTATTCATATCAGCAATCGAACATTCATGGTGTAAAGGTAACGTTTGTTTTTCGACACTTTCTGATTCTCCGGTTAACGCACTTTCATTTATCATTAAGTTATTAGCTTCTATTAAACGACCGTCACCTGAAATTACATCGCCTGCTACAATAACAACAATATCACCTATTGTTAACTCATTTGCTAGTATTTCCATTTTCTTTCCTGAACGGATTACTTTAACTTTAGGAATTGATAATTCTTTTAAGCTATTAAGTGATTTTTGTGCTTTTACGCTTTGAATAGTCCCTAATATTGCATTTATAGTAATTACTACAATAATTACTAACGTACTTTCAATTTCGCCAGTAAACGCTGATATCAAAGCCGCAACAATTAAAATAATTACTAAAAGATCTTTAAACTGATCAATAAATATTGAAAACACACTCGGTTGTTTACTTGCAACAATTTCATTTTTACCATGTTTCTGCATTCTAATTAACGCTTCTTTTGAATTAAGACCCTGATCATTTACTGATAATTCATGTTGTACTTGACTAAAAGTTTTTTGATAAGCTTCCATTATATCCTCCTCACTATATCCTTAAATTAAAATATATAAAAAAGAGAATAAAAAAAATGTTAAAATTTAATGCTATCACTAAATTTTAACATTTATAAAACTTATCTTTTTTTAATAAAAGAACGAATCATCCTTATGAATACATCACCAGAAATGAAATAAGCAAAAATAACAGCAAACACAATATTAACAATCCATAATTTCAAATCAATAGATAAAGCTAAAAGCATTGAAATCACAAAAACAATAATTGTTAAAGTAGTCAATCGTTTATTAATTCGAAGCCGACAAAAACGGCGATTTAAATCAATAAAACGATACCCCGCTAAAAATAAGTTAGCAATCAAAGTAGAAATTACAGCAGCTTGAACTCCAATAATATTAATAAAAACAACATTAATAATAATATTGATTGCTGCTGAAATTGTAGTAGTAACTGCCATATTTTTAGCACTCTTTACAGCCACATAAATACTACCAAAAAACTGTGAAAAGCAATAGAAATACATCGCTAAAATCAAAGTTGGTGTATATAAATAAGCACTCGCTAAAGATTCATTACGATTTAAGATCATGAAAAGAAATGGCGAAACAGCTAGTAACAATATTGATCCCGCTGAAACAATACAAAACAACATTTTAAACATTCGATTATAGTATTGAGCACTATCAGGATCGTTAACACTTCTTGTTGCTGAATCTGTCCATGCTAAGTTAAAAGCTGGATATAAAATAGTAACGATTGAAGGAATCTTATTTGCTAATGCATAGATACCATTGGCACTAGCTCCTAAAAAGATATTAATGATCCAACGATCTGATAATTGATTAATATACCAAGATACCTGATTAGGAATAAATGGTAAGGCATAGCTTAACATTTTAGATGCAAATCCAAAATCTATATATTTAAAACGAATATATTTGAAAACATTACAAACACATAATACATATAAAAAGCCAACAACATCAGCAGCAACTAAAGCAATTAATACCCCGATATATCCTGTTTTTAACCACAATAAACAGATTGATACAACAATAAAGTTTACAAAAACTACTAATGCTGCTAAAAAAGAATATTCTTTATATTTTGAAAATGCTCTTAAAACAAATCTAGAAGTAGTTGCAATAATTTCAATCCAAATATAACCGATTATAAAAAGTTTCAATGGACCTTCAAACATATTAATTGGAACAAACAAGCATATTATTGCTGCTAAAATCATCATTATAAAGATAATTAAATAGCCATTAGTAATCGTTTTTCGTTGTTCTTCTTCATTTTTAGCATCAACCAAAAATCGAAATAGTGCTTGTTCTAATTGTAATGTACATAGTGGTACAATAAAATTTAAGATTGTTGATGTAACTAAATCAATTTGCCCATATTGAGCACCAGTAGTACTACTCGTAATTATAGGCGTCGTTAATAAATTAATAATTCGTGGTAAAAAAGTTCCCACAGCCATTATTAGTGTATTTTTGATCAAACTCTTTTCTCTCGACATATTTTCACCCTACTTTTATATTTACCATTGTTAAAAAACAACTACATACCATATTATAACAAAATCGTTTCTATTTTTCATCAATAATTGTACTAATTGGTAAATCAAAGGGTTCTACCGGTAACAATGGTACTTTTTGAAAACTAAAAGCCAAACCTATTATCTTGCCTTTATAGTCTGATAAATAACGATCATAATAGCCGCCTCCATAGCCTAAACGATTATTAAAACAATCGTAAGCAACAATGGGTACGATCATTAAATCAATTTGATCTTTACTTATAAAATGATGATTATCAGGTTCTAAGATTTTCATATAATTAGGCTTTAATTCATCAAAAGATTTAATTTGATAAAAATTCATCTCTTTATCTTCAATTTTAGGAACACAAATATTTTTATTACTTAGCATCTCTTTAATTAAAGAAATTGTATTGACTTCATTACGAAATGAAACATAAATACCAATAGTTTTAGCTTTGATAAAATCAGGATGTTGTTTTAACTTACTAATAATAAAATTAGATTTAGTAGTGTAATTTACACTATCTAAATCTAATCTTGCTTTTATCATTTGTTTTCTTAAACTAGATTTATCCAATTCCCTTATCTCCAAAATCCAATTTAATTAAACGATTCAATTCAACAGCATATTCCATTGGTAATTCACGAGAGAATGGTTCAATGAAGCCCATAATAATCATATCCATCGCTTCTTCTTTTGTTAATCCACGACTCATCAAATAAAATAACTGTTCTTCAGAAATCTTAGAAACCGTTGCCTCATGTTCAATAATTGAATCATTGTTACGCATCCAGTTTACCGGTACTGTATCACTAGTTGACATCTCATCTAATATCAAAGTATCACATTCTACTTTACTTTTAGAATTATAAGCATTTTTACCATGTTGTACCATTCCACGATAATTAACCTTTCCACCTTGACGAGATACCGATTTAGAAACAATACTACTTGATGTATTTGGTGCTAAATGAATCATCTTAGATCCTGAATCCATGATTTGATCATTTGCAGCTACTGCAATAGTAATACATGAGCCCTTAGCTCCTTCTTCCATTAAAACACAAGTAGGATATTTCATCGTTACAGCGCTACCAATATTTCCATCTACCCACTCCATTGAACCATTTTTATAAACTTTAGCTCTTTGGGTAACAAGGTTTAAAATATTGTTAGACCAGTTTTGAATCGTTGTATAACGACATTTTGCCCCTTCACCAACAATGATTTCAACTACACCTGCATGTAGTGAATCTTTTGAATAATTTGGTGCTGTACATCCTTCAACATAATGAATATCGGCACCTTTATCAACGATTATTAAAGTTCTTTCAAATTGAGCCATTCTTTCAGCATTAATTCTAAAATATGACTGTAATGGTTTATCTAATTTAACTCCTGGTGGTACATAAATAAATGAACCTCCAGACCAAACGGCACCATTTAATGCCGAAAACTTATTGTCATTGTAAGGAATAACTGTATCAAAATATTTTCTAAACAATTCTGGATATTCTCTAAGACCACTATCAATATCCAAGAAAATAACACCTTTTTCAGTTACTTCTTTTAACATGTTATGATAAACAACTTCAGATTCATATTGAGTACTAACTCCAGAAAGATATTTTTGCTCTGCTTCAGGAATCCCAAGTTTTTGGAAAGTTTCTTTAATTGTATCTGGTACATCTTCCCAATCATTGGCCTGTTTATCACTTGGACGAATATAATATGTATATTCATCAAAGTTTACACGACTCAAATCAACACCCCAGGTTGGCATTGGTTTTTCCATAAAACAACGATATGATTTTAAACGATATTCTAACATCCATTCAGGTTCATTTTTTATTTTAGAAATTTCTCTAATAATATCTTCATTTAAACCCTTTGGTGTTTTAAAAACAGAAACATCGCCATCATTAAAACCATAAGCATAATCTTGATCAGGAATTTCTTTTTTTATATCATCCATATAATTCCTCCTACTTTTGATCAAGGATTTGTTTTATTCCTGTCCATCCTAAAGTTGCACATTTAATTCGATTAGCTTGTCGATGTGTATTCATAAAAGCAATCGCTTCTTCAAGAATTTCAGGATCATAATCCTTTTCATAAATCATGTTATAATAATTTTCAATAATTACATTTGCTTCTTCTATTGTTTTACCAATTAAAAGCTCACTCATGATTGATGTACTTGCTGTACAGATTGCACAAGCTTCCCCATCAAAACGGATATCTTTAATCACTCCATCTTCAACCAATGCTTGAACATCGATATTATCGATACAAGTTTCAGAATCCATGTTAACACTATCATATTTTTTATCATCTACTAAACCGTGATTACGAGGGTTTTCATAATGATCCATAATAATTTCTCGCATCATCATACTATCCAAAGAAGGCATCTAAAAAGTCATCTCCTTTCTTACACACTTCAATAAATTGATCAATTTCATCAAAAGTATTGTAAAAATAAAATGATACTCTTAATGTTTGCGACACATTTAAAAATTCGTCTAATATTTTAGCACAATGTTGTCCCGCTCTTACTGCAATACCATATGTATTAAATAAAGAAGCAGCATCCTGGCTGAAAACTCCTTTAATATTAAAGGCAATTGCTCCTTGACCATTAGGATTATATATTTCTAAATTATCAAGCTCTTGCATTTTTTTAATAGCATAAGCTCGTAATTTCAACTCTTGTTCATGAATATTGTCCATCCCAATTTCCATCAAATATTCAATTGCTGCTCCAAGTCCGATTACCCCTTCAATATTAGGAGTGCCAGCTTCAAATTTAGTCGGTGCATTTTTTAATTTAACAGATCCACAACTATTATATCTTGAATTGCTGCCCCCACCTAAACGAGTAGGACTAGTTTCTTGTAATAAATCATATTTACCATATAAAATTCCTACACCAGTTGGTCCGCACATTTTATGACCTGAAAATGCTAAAAAATCAACATCTAGATCTTTTACATCAACACTTTGATGAGGTACACTTTGAGCCCCATCAACGCATACGATTATCCCGCGATCATGAGCTAGTTTGCAAATTTCTTTAATAGGACCATCATATCCTAAAACATTTGTAACTTGAGCAATAGAAATAATCTTTGTTTTATCTGTAATTGCTTTTTTTACATTTTCAATTGTCAAACGGCCTTCGCTATCTAAATCAATATAATTAATAACACTGCCGGTTTGTTGGCAAACCTCAAACCATGGTAAAGTATTTGAGGCATGCTCAGCTACAGTTAATAAAACTTCGTCGTCTTTTTGTAAATGTAACGCTCCATATCCAAAAGCTACTAAATTCAAACTATCAGTTGAACCATAAGTATAAACAACTTCCTTACGATCACAGTTAATTAATTTTGCAACTAAATCACGGGTATGTTCAAAACGGGTATCGACATCATGAGATAAATCATAATCACCACGATGAGCATTACCTGAATAATTAGTTAAATAATCGCAAACAGCATCAATTACACACTGTGGTTTTAAAGTTGTTGCTCCGTTATCAAAATATATAAGTGGTTTTCCATGCATTGTTGTTCCATTGAGCATCGGAAAATCTTGTCTTATTTTTTCAACATCAAGCATTAAAGACCCACCTTCTCCATTAAAGTTTGACTAAATATATCTTTCAATTCATCATTATCGATAAATTCTAATACTGGGATAAAATATCCATAAGTAACCAAATGCATAGCTTCTTGTCTACTTAAACCTCTAGATTGTAAGTAGTATAAATGGTTTTCATCAATTTTACCAACACTAGCACCATGACTAGCTTTAACATCATATTCATCAATATATAAATATGGATTAGCTTTAGCATTACATTTTTCATCAAAAACAATAATCTTATTTGTTTGATGGCTATTTGATTGATGGTTACCTTTATGAATCGTTCCAATTCCATCAATAACTAAACTAGCTGCATCTTTAACAACACCATAGTTATCCATGATTCCTGTTGTATAACAAGCATCATGACTAATTGCAATAGTTACATGCTTTTGTTCATCTTTTTTTGCTAAAGAAGCAAGTCTAACAGTTGCTTTTGCTTCAGGTTCATTTAATGAATAGTTGATATCTAAATCAACATTACTATTAGATAATTCTACGTATGCACATCTAATATCAGCATTTTTAGCTACTGCTACATCTTCAGATATTTTTGTTTTGATGTTATCAATACTTTGATTATCTACATATCTTAATAATTTACTGTTTTCATAAATACTAATTTTTTTATTTAAAACAGCATCTGTTTTAATATCATATATTTCAATCAGTTCTAATTCACCATTAATATTTAAATCAAACTGATATTCACCTTCTTGATCAATCAGATAAACAATTTGTAATGAAACTGCTTGTTTAACAGTTACATTATTTTTTTCAAAAATAATATCATCATTACAAACTTGACTTTCTATTGTGCCATTATGAAATACTAAATAATTGTTAATAGTTTTTAACTGATTCATTATTTAGATTTAATTCTTTCTTTATTGGCACAGTTTTCAAGTAAAATTGGTTTCTTTTCTTCTTCACCAGCTATTTCTACTCCCAATTTTTTTACCCATTCATATCCTTCTTGATCAATCTTTTCAATAACTTCTTTTCCACCACTTAAAATAATTTTTCCATTTACAATTACATGAACATGTGTAGGTGGAACTAGTTCAAATAAACGTTCATAGTGAGATACCATGATACATCCAAAGTCATCACTTTGCATATCATTAATTGCTTTAGCAACAATTTTTAAAGCATCTACATCTAATCCAGAATCAATTTCATCTAACAACGCAAACTTAGGTTGCAATAATTTCATCTGTAAAATTTCATTACGTTTTTTTTCGCCGCCAGAAAAACCTTCATTCAAATAACGATGTGCTAGATTTTCATCCATATGTAATTCATCAATGTTTTTTTCCAACATTCTAATAAATTTAAACAATGATACTGGTTTTTCTTGATGAGCATTAACAGCTGCTCTTAAAAAATCTGAAGTTTTAACTCCAGGAATTTCTTGAGGATATTGCATCCCTAAAAATAATCCTGCCTTACTGCGTTCATCTACGCTCATTTCTAATACGTTTTTATCGTCTATGTATATACTTCCTTGAGTAACTGTATATCTAGGATGTCCCATAATAGTTGATAACAGTGTTGATTTACCATTACCATTAGGCCCCATAATCGCATGAGTTTCACCAGTGTTAACAACTAAATCGATACCTTTTAATATTTCTTTTTCACCAATACTTACATGCAAATTTTCTATTTTTAAAGTTGACATACTTAAGCCCCTTTCTATCTTCAATAATTCTACTAGATAACTTTACAAAAAACAAATAAAATGATAAATAATAATAATAAAAAATTATTTCTTTTCTAAAATAGAAATCCAATTCAATTTATATTATAGCCAAAATGTGGTATATTTATATTAATGGGGGTGTAAAAATGGAATTTCTTAAAGAATTATTTAAAATAATTTCTTCAAAAAAAATCACCCATACTTTATTAAATTTGATGATAGTTTTAGTAATCGTACTTTTATTTATGAATACTAGTGAGTTGTGGTATGGTATTTTATCTGTAATATGGCTTGTATCAAAACCATTTATTATCGGCTTTGCCTTTGCATATGTTTTAAATCCTGTTATCAATTATGTTGAAAAATATGTTGTAAAAAGAGGAATAGCTGTATTCATGGTTTATTTAGCTTCTTTTGCTATATTAAGTTTATTAATTTCACTAGCAATACCATTAATTTCTGAAAGTATCTCGGAAATGTTTCCAGCATTCTATTCAGGATTGAGTGAAATCGGTGATTTTGTAAAAGAGAATTTCAATTATGATATTTCTTCTTTAACAAAATATATTGAAGGAATTATCAATCAATTTTTTGATGATTCAGTTGTTGTAGATACAACAATCGATGTATTAAATCAGGTTTTAATAAATGTTACAAACTTTTTAATCTATACTATCCTAGCTGTTTATATGTCTGGTAATTTTTCAAATATCCGAAGTTATATAAAAAATATTGCTACAAAAATTGATAATCGTTTACCAATTTATTTAAGAGAAATTGATCTTTCATTAATTCAATATGTTAAAGCTTTCTTTATAGGTGCAATAGCCCAGGCACTTACAACAATGGTAATGTATTTAATCATTGGTCATCCTAACTGGCTGATTCTAGGGTGTATTTCTGGTGCTAGTTCAATTATTCCTTACGTTGGACCAATTGCGGCTAACTGTCTTGGATTAATTACTTCATTAGGTATGGGAACTTCTACAATAGTAATTTTATGTATTTTGATTTTTATTCAATCAATTGTTACCTCGTATGTAATTACTCCTCGAATTTATTCTTCAAAAATAGATTTGAGCATTATGTGGGTACTATTTGGTATCTTATCTGGTTCATCATTATTTGGTATTTGGGGTATGGTAATAGCAATGCCTTTATTAGTGACTATCAAGGTTGCAATTCAGGTTTACAAAGATCGTTATCACAAAAAATATTTAATTTAAATGATACTGCTTTAGGTATCATTTTTTATTTATATTATTTTGTTTGAAATTCAAAGTAATTTGTATTATAGTAATTGCGGGTGATAAAATGGGTAAGGTAAACACAGAAATTGCAAAAGGAATTAAACAAATTTTTCCGCCATATTTTAAAGAAGAATTATTTAACTGTATTACTCATGGCATAATGTCATTTATTACATTGCTTTTAATTCCAGCTTGTGCAGTATACAGTTACATTAAAGGTGGCATTGTTCAAGCGATAGGCGTTAGTGTTTTCATGATTTGTATTTTTTTAATGTTTCTTGTTTCTACTTTATATCATGCAATGGAACACGATAGTCCTCATAAACAAGTATTTAGAATTCTTGATCATATTTTTATTTATTTTGCTATTGCTGGTAGTTATACTCCAGCGGCTTTATGTTTAATTAAAGGTTATCAAGGAATTATTATTCTTGTTATTCAATGGACAATGGTACTTATTGGAATATTATATAAATCTCTTTCAATAAAAAGTCTACCTAAACTTTCATTAACGATTTATTTAGTAATGGGTTGGACAGCTGTATTATTTTTACCATCTTTAATAAAAAATTCTTCGACGATGTTTATGGTATTAATTGTTGCTGGAGGAATTCTATATTCAATTGGTGCATTTTTTTATGCTAATAAAAAAATTCCATATAACCATGTTATCTGGCATATTTTTATTTCTCTTGCATCGATTTTACACTTTATTGCAATTGTATTTTATATCTAGACAAAACTAAAACTAATCCTTAGTTAATAATTTAACTATTGGGATTTAGTTAAAAAGTTTTGTCTTTTTTATTCATTTTACTAATAACATTTAACCTATTATTTAAACATCTGATTCTTTTCATCAACAAAAAAACAGGGTGCTTAAAGCACCCATAAACGAATCATTATCAAGAATTAATTCGTTTTAACACATATTACAAATAATAACTAGTAAAATAAATAATACTAAAATCAATGTAAAAGAATTATCTTGACATGCCATTATAATCGCCCCCTTATTAAATACAGTAGATTCCAACAATAACTAAAATAATAAACAATACAAAGACATTTACATTCGAGCACTTACAGTTATTCATCAAATTCCCTCCTACCACCTACATATTATAAATTATGTTAAAATAACAATTGCCAATGTGTTTTTGCCTAATTTATTGAAATTACAAGCAATAAATAGTATAATTGTAACGTTCGATAACAAAAGGAGGAAACATATGAAATTAGGAAAATGTGCTGCAGCACTTGTGGTTACTAGTTTCTTATTAACTGGCTGTCAAAATGGATCTAAGACAGTTAAAGAAGATGATAAATTCGTAATTTCTTCATTAAGTAAAGATGATAAAGAAAAAAATATTTTTGCTGATGATGTTTTTGATGATATCATTTCTACAGCTAGTGGGAAAAGTGCATATTTTGATGCTGCTTTACAACAGCTGATCGATCAAAAATTTCCAGTTGATGAAGATATGGAGACTGATGCTGATAACACAATCACTCAAATTCAAGAATACTACGAAAGCTCTTATGGTGATGATGCTGAAGAATACCTTGAATCAGCATTATCAAGTAGCGGTTTTGAATCATTAGATGAATATCGCAAATATATGGTAGAAGCATATCAAAGAAGTAATTTTCTACTTGCTTATGTAGAAGATAACTTTGATAAAGTTTTTGATGATTATTTCACTCAAGCGACACCTCGTGAAGTTAGTATAATTGAAGTGGCAATGTCTGATGTTGAAAACCCAACAGAAGAAGAATCTGCAAAACTATCTGAGGTAACTGCGTTATTATCATCTAGTAAAAGTTTTGCTGATATTGCTACTGATTATTCTGATGATACTAATACAAATAAAAATAAAGGTCGCTTAGGTATTGTTGATACAACATCATATCTATCTGAAACTTATGGTGAGGATGTAGAAAGTACAATTTTTTCTTTAGGTCAAGACCAAGTTAGTGATCCTATCAAAGGTGAAAGTGGATATTACATTGTTAAAGTAACTAATACTGATAAAGATAGTATCAAAAAACAAACTAAAAAAGATTTATCAATTGATACACCTTTAATTGCTTACGATAGTTATATGGTTTATGATGCTTATCAATCATATGATCTTAAATATGATGATAAAGAAACTGAGAAAATAATTAATGAAGTTATTTCAAATGCGTTAGAAGAACGTGAAACTAGCAGAGGAGGTAGCGAATAATGAAAAAAGGAATTTCGTTTGCATTAATTGCTACTTTATTAGTAGGATGTGGTTCTTCTAATACTGTAAATTATTCTACAGAAGTTACTGATGGTGATAAAACTATTATTTCTGGTGATGATGTTGAGATTACAAAAAATGATATTTACTATTATATTTTAGAACAATATGGTAGTTCAGAAATTTTAACATTAGCACTTACTTATATCGCAGATCAAGAAATTACTGATGAACAACAAATTCAAGCAGGTATTGATGAACAAGTCGCTTCTTATACTGAAAGTTTAACAATGTCATTTGAAGATTATGCTAAACAAAGTGGTTATGAATCTAGTCAAGAATATATTGATGATGTAATTACTGATGGTGTTAAACAAAATTTATTGCTTAAAAAATATATTGATGAAAATTACGATGATTTACTTGATGAATATAAAGTAAAATATATAAAAACAATTACTTTAGATACTGAATCAGCTGCTTTAAGCATTATTGATCAAGTGAAAAATGGTAGTGACTTTGATACTTTAATGAGTGCTAATAGTGGCAGCGATAATGGTATGGTAACTACTGATTCAAGTAGCATTGATAAAAATATTATTGATAAATTAGATAAGTTTAAAAAAGATGGCATTTATAATAAAGTAATTAAAACTTCAGACTCTAAATATGCTGTTGTATATGTATATAATACTGATAAAACTAATTTAGAATCTGAAATCAAAGAAAATCTTACTTCATTAAGTGATATTTCAACAAAAATGGAAACTCATTATTTACGGAAGTATAACTTCGATGTATATGAAGAAGCTCTAAAAGATGAAATTGAAGAAACAAATGAAGATTATTTTGGATAAGGGGTTTCCCCTTATCTTTTTTGTATGTTAAAATATAAATAGGAGGAATTTGAAATGGATAATTGTATTTTTTGTAAAATTGCTAATAAAGAAATACCAGGTAAAATAATTTATGAAGATGATATTTGTGTTGCTTTTTTAGATTTAAGTCAGACAACTAATGGTCATACATTAGTAATTCCTAAAAAGCACTTCAAAAACTTTTTAGAAGTTGATAATGATACACTAGCTCATATGATTAAAGTGACAAAAGATATTGCTAATAAGATTGTTACTAAATTAAATGCTAATGGGGTAAATATTTTAACTAATGCTAATGAAGTAGCTGGTCAAACTGTGATGCATTTTCATCTTCATATTATTCCGCGTTATGATAATAATGATCAAATTGAAATTAATTTTAGCGATAGAAGTAATGAAGTTAATTTAGATAGCTTATTTAATCAAATAATGGAATAAAATTTAAGGAGGTTAATACCTCCTTTTTCTAAACAAAAAAGCTGAAAGATTTAATACAATCGTTTCAGCTATTAAATATTAATCAATTTTTGGTTTGTAAAAAGCTCTATTTTCTAAAGCAAAAACGCGTTTAGAAAAACTTCCTGGCTCTACTGTTTCTAATGCTTTATCCAACATATTAATACGAGCATCCATATTATCAATCAAATATAGTACTTCTGCTTCTTTAATTTGTGGTAATACTGGTGAACCATATTCATTTTTACCATGATGAGCTAATATCATATGTTGTAATAAAACTACCTCTTCCCCACTAATATGCATTTCATCAGCAGTTTCTTTAATAATTGCTTGAGAGATAGAAATATGTCCTAACAACTTACCTTCAACAGTGTATTCAGGAACAACTGGCCCACTTAACTCTATTGTTTTACCAAGATCATGTAACGTAATTCCAGAAAATAATAAATCTTTATTTAATGAAGGATATAATTCACAAATCGCATTAGCAATTCTTAACATACTACATGTATGATAAGCCAAACCAGAAACATATTCATGATGGTTTTTACTAGCGGCTGGATAAATAGATAATTTATCAACATAACGATTAAAGATTGTTTTAACTAATTGATGTAATTTTTGATTATCAATTTGATCAATATAACCATAAATTTCTTTAATTAATTCTCCAGCATCTTCAGGTGCACTTTTTAAAAATTTAACTTGTTCATTAGCATCTGTTGAAGCAATCTTTATTTTAATGATTTTCATTTGACGATCTTCATTATATTTTATTATATCACCCATAACTTGAACAACACAACCTGCTTTTAGTTGTTCAACTTGTTCATTGCTTGCATTCCATAATTTAGCATCTATTGTTCCAGTTTTATCTTGCAATGTTATGCTTAAATATGTAGAACGATTAGCGCCATTAGTTTTACCAGTTACAACTCGGTTGATTAAAGCTTCTATTAAAACGCCTTCATCTCCCGGTTTTAGTTCAATAATTTTATTCATCATCTAATGCTCCTTCTTCATTTATTAATTCTTTAATATGTTCATAATTGTAACCTTTTCTTAAAAGAGTATCAATGATTTTTTCTTTCAATTGCGAATCTTTATATTTTTTTTGAAATTTATGCTTTTGTTTTTCAAATTCTTTTCTTAATGCCTCTTGTTCTTTATTTATATCATATTCAAAATCATAATCATTTAAAGCTCGTTCAATTGTTTCTGATGTAAAACCTTTCATAAATAGCTTATCACGAATCTTCTTTAACATTGCTTTATATGAAAAATTATTGTTTCGATTATAAATAGTATCAATCAGTGCCGTTGCTTCATTATATTCACTATCATTATCTAATTCAGCTAAACATTTATCAATAACTTCGCTATCAACACCGTAATTTCTTAAATTATAAACTGCCTTATTTATGCCAATTCCTAAGCGTAGACAGCGATTTAAATAATTAGTAGTAAATGCCTCATCATTGATTAAATTCTTCTCCTGCAATAAAGAAAGCGTTGCATCGAGCTGTGTATCATCATACGCACCACTATCCATCAGCTTTTTTTTCATTTGCTTGTAAGTGTAATCTTTTATAGTTAATAATTTTAAAGCTTTATGATAAGCTCTGCTAACTTGTTCAAAATCCTTAATAGAATCAAAAACTTCTTTATCAATAACAACACCAGGTTTTAATTGATAATTTTTAATTAACTTATCACTTACTTCTACAATTATTTCACTTTCATCATATAAGAAAACTACTTCATTAATTCCATTTTTAATTGGATATATCGATTTTACAGTATATGAATAATGTTTAGATTTAATCGCTTGGCGATAAACTTCTAAGACCTTCTCACAAAAAACTTCACTGCTATATTTTTTTACACTCAACAAAGCATTATGAGCAATTTCTGTAAAATCATCTTTTATTAAATTCAATAAAATTGCAACCAATTCATTAGTATCATTAAAAAAATACCCATTAAAACCATCAGTAATAACATCCTCAAGGTTTTTGTCATATCGAGCAACTGCTGGTATTCCACTTGCCATTGCTTCTATATACGTCAACCCTTGGGTTTCTGAAACTGATGCTGAAACAAAAACATTAGATAGATGATAATAACTAGGTACCTCATAACCTGGCTTAGGACCAGTAAAAACAACATACTTACTAATATGATCATCTTTTACTAATTCTTTTAATTCATCTAATTGTGGTCCACCACCAACAATTAAACAAAGTACATTATCATTTATCTTAACAATTTCTTTCATTGCATCAATTAAAACTTCAATACTTTTCTCTTTAGCTATTCTACCTAAAAAAGTAATTACAAATTGATCTTTTATGCCATATTGTTCTTTAATCTTTGCAATCAATTCTTCATTTCTATTTTCTGGATTAAATTTTTGTAAATCCAATCCAGTTGGAATAATATGTACTTCTTTATCTAAACCATACTTTTCCAACGCCTCTTTTGTTTTTTTAGACGGAACAATTAGTTCAGTACTTTTATCACCATAAAATCTGCTTATCTTAAAAACTGCCTTTTTAAATAATCCATCAAGTGCCTCAGAATTTACCGGATTTACATAATGAGTATAATCAGCCCACATTGTATGGTATGTATAAACAACTGGAATATCTAAAACTTCACCAACAATACGTCCAAAAATTCCAATTCCAAATTCTGTTTGAACATGAATTACTTCTATATTCATTCTTTTTAATTCACGCATTCCTTTAAAAGAATAGATATTACATGCCCGATAACCATAAAGAGCTTGAATCTCTAAACCTGGAACTCTTAAAATATTATCATTTGGATCATCAAAATATTCAGTATCACTAGGTAATTCACTAGTTACAACAACAACATCATGTCCGTTTTTTACTAATTGATCTCTTAAAATTCTTGTTGAAGTTGCCACACCATTTAAATCAGGCGTATATGTATCTGAAAAAATTGCAATTTTCATATCTTCACTCCATTCTGTTAATTTCGCGATTAGTTGCAAAAACAATCGCACCTAAAATTAATCCCAAATAATATGTCATAAAACGCCAAATAAGCATTGATGTCGGCGTACCAACAGATCCTAATATAGGACTGAATAACATATAATAAACTCCCTCGCTACCACCACTAGCTCCTGGAATAGGAACAAAGGCAGTTATCATATAAACAAATGAACATATTCCAATAAAATCAAATATTTGTCCATAATTAACACTCAGATTTAAAGCTTTTGCTACAAAAAAAGGAATACTATATAAAATCAATAATTTACCTAAATTCAACATTGATGACTTAAATAATATTATTTTGTTTTTTTGCAATATACTAAGTTCAGTTCTAAAATTTTCTAATGATCGAGAAATTTTTATTGTTGTTTCTTCATAATCTTTAACAATTCTAATTTTACTTAAAACCTTTATCACTGAATTACAAACAAAATCCTGCAATCGTTTAGATTTAGCTCCTAAAAATAACCCTGCTATTACAAAAAAATTAATTAAAAATCCTAAAATAGCTAATGAAAAAAAATTTGAATAAATTTTACTATATGTTGTATATCTAAATACCATTACAATTGCTGTAAAAATAACTAGTACCGACTGATAAACAATAAATGCCATTAACAAAATACTAGCAGAATTAGTAGGCGGTATCCCTTGTTTATTAAAAATATAAACCTGAGCAAATTGCCCACCACTTGAAAAAGGAGTTAAACCATTAAATAATATACCAGATATTGAATTTACAAACGCTTGTTTAAAAGAATAATCTTTTTTATAAAGCTGACCGAACGTATAGAGGTTAATTCCATCAAGTATATAATAAATAATCATTAGAATTAACGACACTATTATCCAGCCAGCTGAAGCTGTTAGTAAAGCTTCTATTGATGCTTCTAAATCATCTTTCATTGTAAAATAAATAACAGCAGCACCAATTACAATAATTAATAAAAAATTAATGAGATACTTTTTTTTCGAATTATTTTTCATAAAAACACCTCTAATTAGAGATTCAATGTAATATTATACACCTCTAATAACTCTTTTCCGATATTAGCAAGTTGTCGTTGTTTTGCTACTTGATATCCTTGCTCAATTAAAGAAGGATATTCATGATTAATCATTTTTTTGATTATATCGACAAAATCATCAGTATCTTTTCCCATATAACAATTGACCCCATTAGTCAACCAATCGGAAAAAACCGGGATATCACGTAATAAAACATTACAACGACTAGCTAATGCCTCTAAAACAACAATTCCTTCAGTTTCCTCTCGTGAAGGAAAAAAGAAAATATTTGATCTACCATAAGCACCTTTAATAACATCACCACTTACATAACCTGGTAAAAGCAAATTATCTGGTAAATTATCTAATAAGTCTTTAATTTTTTTGGTAGGAACTGACATCTTTACATCACCAAACCACATAAAACGATATTCAGGTAATTTTCTGGCAACTTCTACAAAAGTATCAAATCCTTTACGTTCAAACAACCAGCCAACTGAAATAATTAAAATATCATCTTCTTTAATATTATATTCTTTTTCAAACAATGAAATCTGTTCTTTTGTTGGATTAAACTGTTCTAGGTCAACACCATTAGAAATAGCCTTGATTGGAATATTAATACCATAAGATTCTAGTAATCTTTTTGAATATGGTGTAGGTGTAATAATATAATCAGCCTTACTGTACATATTAATTAGCCATTTTTTATAAATACCAGAAACGGTATTAGAAAACATAAAAGAATTTCTAAAATCCTCTTCAGTACTATGAGCATGATATATGATTTTTTTATTATTCTTTCTTGCCTGATTGATTATTCGATAGCTATCAGGCCATACTGTATTGATATGCAAAATATCATAATCTAAATCATCAAAATCAACTGTGTAGGGTATTCCTGTTAACTCCAAAGCTTTCTTTTGATGAATAAAAGCTCTACCAATACCCGATTTTTTTATCGTATTCTCTCGTCCAAAATATAACTTAATTTTCATTTTATCACCACAATTATTATACTACAAAACACGCTCTATTTAAAGAACAAAGACAAAAGGAAACCTTAACATAAAACTTACAAAAAAAAGGCCAAAAAGACCCAGTAAAAATAAAGACATAAAAAAAATAGAGAAGATATGTCAGGATATATGATATAAAATTACATACAAAAAAAGAAGAACCGGCAGCTAGCTATTGTTGCACGTAAGTACTATCGTCGCCGTTATGATGCTTAACTTCTGTGTTCGGAATGGGTACAGGTGTGTCCATCATGCTATCGCCACCAGATCTTCTTTTTTTCAAGTGTCTTTTTCAAGATCACTCAAAACTAGATAATAGCAAAGCTCTTCGTCTCTTTCAAGTTTCTACCGCTTCTGGTCAAGTCTTCGACCTATTAGTATCAGTCCGCTGAACATGTCACCATGCTTGCACTCCTGACCTATCTACCTTATCGTCTTTAAGGGGTCTTATATACTTTCGTATTGGGAAGTCTCATCTTGAAGTGGGTTTCACACTTAGATGCCTTCAGCGTTTATCCCTTCCATATTTAGCTACCCAGCTGTGCCACTGGCGTGACAACTGGTCCACCATTGATATGTCCATCCCGGTCCTCTCGTACTAAGGACAGCTCTTCTCAAACTTCCTGCGCCCACGACAGATAGGGACCGAACTGTCTCACGACGTTCTGAACCCAGCTCGCGTACCGCTTTAATGGGCGAACAGCCCAACCCTTGGAACCGACTTCAGCTCCAGGATGCGATGAGCCGACATCGAGGTGCCAAACCTCCCCGTCGATGTGAACTCTTGGGGGAGATCAGCCTGTTATCCCCAGGGTAGCTTTTATCCGTTGAGCGACGGCCTTTCCATTCAGCACCGCCGGATCACTAAGCCCGACTTTCGTCCCTGCTCGACTTGTGGGTCTCGCAGTCAAACACCCTTTTGCCTTTGCACTCTGCGCTTGGTTTCCATCCAAGCTGAGGGTATCTTTGGGCGCCTCCGTTACTCTTTGGGAGGCGACCGCCCCAGTCAAACTGCCCACCTGACACTGTCCCGTCACCAGTTCCATGGCATCCGGTTAGAACTCCAATACACAAAGGGTAGTATCCCAACAGCGACTCCTCACACACTGGCGTGCATGTCTCTCAGTCTCCTACCTATCCTGTACATCCTGCATCAAAGTCCAATATCAGGCTGCAGTAAAGCTCCATGGGGTCTTTCCGTCTAGTCGCGGGTAACCTGCATCTTCACAGGTACTAAGACTTCACCGAGTCTACAGCTGAGACAGCGCCCAAATCGTTACGCCTTTCGTGCGGGTCAGAACTTACCTGACAAGGAATTTCGCTACCTTAGGACCGTTATAGTTACGGCCGCCGTTTACTGGGGCTTCAATTCTGTGCTTCGCTTGCGCTGACACTTCCTCTTAACCTTCCAGCACCGGGCAGGCGTCACCCCATATACGTCGTCTTTCGACTTAGCATAGAGCTGTGTTTTTGGTAAACAGTCGCTTGGGCCGTTTCACTGCGGCTCATATCTCTATGAGCACTCCTTCTCCCTAAGTTACGGAGTCATTTTGCAGAGTTCCTTAGCTATAGTTCTCTCGCTCACCTTAGGATTCTCTCCTCACCCATGTGTGTCCATTTTCGGTACGGGTTACTGTATGATTCGCACTAGAAGCTTTTCTTGGAAGCTGGCTTCAATGACTTCTGTACTTGCCTCAGCTTTCCATACGCATCACGCCTTCGCCTTTATGACAGCCGGATTTGCCTGGCTGTCAGCTACCTCGCTTGCACCTGCTTTTCCAGCAGCAGGATCACCTAGCCTTCTCCGTCACTCCTTCATTCATACCGTAAGTACAGGAATATCCACCTGTTGTCCATCGGCTACGCCTCTCGGCCTCGCCTTAGGTCCCGACTTACCCAGAGCGGACGAACCTTCCTCTGGAAACCTTGGGTTTTCGGTGCGTGGGATTCTCACCCACGTTCCGCTACTCACACCGGCATTCTCTCTTCTATACGCTCCAGCGCTCCTTCCGGTACGCCTTCGCCGCATATAGAACGCTCCCCTACCACTTGCTTGCGCAAATCCATAGCTTCGGTAATATACTTAGCCCCGGTAAATTATCGGCGCAGAGTCATTCGACTAGTGAGCTGTTACGCACTCTTTAAAGGATGGCTGCTTCTGAGCCAACCTCCTAGTTGTCTCGACATCTCCACATCCTTTTCCACTTAGTATATATTTTGGGACCTTAGCTGATGGTCTGGGCTGTTTCCCTCTTGACACTGGACCTTATCACCCACTGTCTGACTGCCGAGGATGTTTATGTGTCATTCGGAGTTTGATTATATTCAGTACCCCGGGATGGGGCCATCACATATTCAGTGCTCTACCTTCACATCACTTGCCTCGACGCTAGCCCTAAAGCTATTTCGGGGAGAACCAGCTATCTCCGGGTTCGATTGGAATTTCACCCCTAGCCACAGCTCATCCGCCAACGTTTCAACGGGGGTCGGTTCGGTCCTCCATCGGGTTTTACCCCAACTTCAACCTGGCCATGGCTAGATCACCCGGTTTCGGGTCTACGACATGCAACTTTCGCCCTCTTAAGACTCGCTTTCGCTTCGGCTCCGCATATCCTGCTTAACCTCGCTCCATATCGTAACTCGCCGGTTCATTCTACAAAAGGCACGCTATCACCCTTTAACGGGCTCTAACTTCTTGTAGGCATATGGTTTCAGGTTCTATTTCACTCCCCTCCCGGGGTTCTTTTCACCTTTCCCTCACGGTACTGGTTCACTATCGGTCACAGAGTAGTATTTAGCCTTGCCAGATGGTCCTGGCTGTTTCCGACAGGATTCCTCGTGTCCCGCCGTACTCAGGTACTGTCTCGGACTTCCTCACTATTTCGGCTACGGGGCTGTCACCCTGTTTCGCCGGACTTCCCATTCCGTTCGCCTATAATGTCTTCTTGCCCTTTTTTGACAGCCCTACTACCCCGGCTCTTGCCGGTTTGGGCTCTTCCCCTTTCGCTCGCCGCTACTTAGGGAATCATTTCTTTATTTTCTCTTCCTTCAGGTACTTAGATGTTTCAGTTCCCTGAGTCTCGCCTCTCTGGAGCTATCTATTCACTCCAGGATACCCGGTCTCTATCCCGGGTGGGTTCCCCCATTCGGATATCGACGGCTCACTGCATGCTTACTGCTCCCCGTCGCATTTCGCTGTTTGCTGCGTCCTTCTTCGCCTCTCTGTGCCTAGGCATCCGCCATACGCCCTTTCTTACTTTACCTTCTTCGGTGTCGCTTGATCACTTTCTATCTTCAACTTCTTCTCGTTGTTTCTTAGTTTTCTTCGACTTTCTTAGAAAGACCTTGATATCTCTTTATCTCGATCTTCTCTCTTTCGCTTTTCTATTATCCAGTTTTCAATGATCTCTTCCTGAGCTTCCCTCAATGAGGTCCACTCAAAACTAAACAGAATCTCCACACTTGCTTTCTCCTTAGAAAGGAGGTGATCCATCCCCACGTTCCCGTAGGGATACCTTGTTACGACTTCACCCCAATCATCAATCCCACCTTAGACAGCTCCTCCCTTTCGGTTAGGCCACCGGCTTCGGGTGTTATCAACTCTCGTGGTGTGACGGGCGGTGTGTACAAGGCCCGAGAACGTATTCACCGCGACATTCTGATTCGCGATTACTAGCGATTCCATCTTCATGCACTCGAGTTGCAGAGTGCAATCCGAACTGAGAACGGGTTTCTGGGTTTCGCTCCGCCTCGCGGCTTCGCTTCCCTCTGATCCGTCCATTGTAGCACGTGTGTAGCCCAGGTCATAAGGGGCATGATGATTTGACGTCATCCCCGCCTTCCTCCGGCTTGTCACCGGCAGTCTCGCTAGAGTCCCCAACTTAATGATGGCAACTAGCAACAGGGGTTGCGCTCGTTGCGGGACTTAACCCAACATCTCACGACACGAGCTGACGACAACCATGCACCACCTGTCTCGGATATATCTATCTCTCCATCTCTGGAGCCTTTATCCGGATGTCAAGACCTGGTAAGGTTCTTCGCGTTGCTTCGAATTAAACCACATGCTCCACCGCTTGTGCGGGCCCCCGTCAATTCCTTTGAGTTTCATTCTTGCGAACGTACTACTCAGGCGGAGTACTTACTGCGTTAACTGCAGCACTGGGATCTGACTCCCAACACTTAGTACTCATCGTTTACGGCGTGGACTACTAGGGTATCTAATCCTATTTGCTCCCCACGCTTTCGGGACTGAGCGTCAGTTGCAGTCCAGATCGTCGCCTTCGCCACTGGTGTTCCTCCATATATCTACGCATTTCACCGCTACACATGGAATTCCACGATCCTCTCCTGCACTCTAGCTGCCCGGTTTCTCTGGCACACTGAAGTTAAGCTTCAGCCTTTCACCACAGACCCTTGCTGCCGCCTGCTCCCTCTTTACGCCCAATAATTCCGGATAACGCTCGCCACCTACGTATTACCGCGGCTGCTGGCACGTAGTTAGCCGTGGCTTCCTCATAAAGTACCGTCACTCACATATCATTCCCTATATGTGCCGTTCTTCCTTTATAACAGAAGTTTACAGAACGAATTCCTTCTTCCTTCACGCGGCGTTGCTCGGTCAGGGTTCCCCCCATTGCCGAAAATTCCCTACTGCTGCCTCCCGTAGGAGTCTGGGCCGTGTCTCAGTCCCAGTGTGGCCGGTCACCCTCTCAGGTCGGCTACGCATCGTCGCCTTGGTGGGCCGTTACCCCTCCAACAAGCTAATGCGCCGTAAGCCCATCCTCTACCAGTCCCGTAGCACTTTTAATACAGTTATCATGCGATCTCTGTACCTATGCGGTCTTAGCTGACGTTTCCATCAGTTATCCCCCTGTAAAGGCCAGGTTGCTTACGTATTACTCACCCGTTCGCCACTCGAGCCCGAAGGCTCGCGTTCGACTTGCATGTATTAGGCACGCCGCCAGCGTTCATCCTGAGCCAGGATCAAACTCTCCATTGTCTTATCCTTTTCAAAGCCTCTCGGCTTCTGCTCTCTTTTTATCTATTAATTGACGTGTGTTCTTTTCGATTCTGTTCAGTTTTCAATGTCCTCTCCGGCTCTTTTGCCGACTAGTTTATCCTACACTCTTTTGTTGAATATTTTCTATTTCCCAAGTGCATTGTTATTCTAGCATTAATATTTACAATTGTAAAGATTTTTATACAATTTTTTTATAATTTTTTTACTTTTTTTCATTTTTAAAGAAAAATCAGAGGTTTCCCTCTGATTTTATACCATTCTTTCTAATCTTTCACGACGTTTTTTAGCATCTAATAAACATTTATCCATTAATTCATCAGCATGTTCTGGATTAACTTTAGATAATTGCGCGAAACGATTTTCTGATAACAAGAAATTTTTAAAGTTATCAAAGTTTGGTGCTTTAGAATCGATTTGTAATGGATTCTTTCCTTGATCTTCTAATCTTGGATCATAACGTAATAAGTTAAAGTATCCACAAGCAACTGCTTCTTTTTGTTGTCTTTGATGATTTGCTAAACCACCCTTAATTCCATGTTCAGCACATGGTGCATAAGCGATAATTAATGATGGTCCATCATAGCTTTCAGCTTCTTTTAATGCTTTGATAGTTTGAGCAGTATTAGCTCCCATTGCAATTTGAGCAACATATACATGTCCATAAGCCATTGCAATTTGGGCTAAATCTTTTTTAGCTACAGATTTACCACCAGCAGTAAATTTAGCGATTGAACCAGCTTGTGAAGATTTTGATGATTGACCACCTGTATTAGAATATACTTCAGTATCTAATACTAAAATATTTACATTTTGATTATTAGCTATTACATGATCTAATCCACCATAACCAATATCATATGCCCAACCATCTCCACCGATGATCCATTGTGATTTTGTAACCATGTCACCTTCATGATTTAATAATTCTTTAATATTTTCATTAGCAGAATCATTAACAGCTGCTAAAATCTTTGGTGTTAATTCTCTTTCTTTATTACGGTTACCTTTATTATCTACATATTCTTCTAGTAATGCTTTTAATTCAGGTTCACAATCATCTTTATTTTCTTCAATAATTTTTAATAAATGACCTGTTTTATAGTTTTCAGCTAATTTCATTCCAAAACCATATTCAGCATTATCTTCGAATAATGAATTTGCCCATGCAGGTCCTTGACCATTTGGATCAATTGTACAAGGAGTTGAAGGAGTAGAACCAGAGTAAATTGAACTACATCCTGTAGCATTTGCAATCATCATATCTTTACCAAATAATTGAGAAACTAAACGATAGTATGGTGTTTCACCACATCCACCACAAGCTCCTGATACTTCGAAATAAGGTCTCATGAATCCAACACCTTTAGCAGTAGTTAAAGGATATTTATCATCACGATATTTCACTTTAGCATACATATAATCTGCTAATGGAGCATGTTTTAATTCTTCTTTAACATTAACCATTTCTAATGCTTTTTGACCTTTTTTACCTGGACATTCAGTAACACATAATCCACATCCAACACAGTTATCTGGTGAAACTTGGATACGATATACTAAACCACCCATATCTTTACCCATTGGTGTTAATACGTCATCAGCAATATCTTCTGGTAAATTAGCCATTTCTTCTTCATCTAATAAGAATGCACGAATTGTTGCATGAGGACATACCATTACACAGTTATTACATTGGATACAATTTTCTTTATTCCAACGAGGCACTTGAATTGCAATAGCTCGTTTTTCTTTAATTGCCACACCTGATTTCATAGAACCATCTAATTTATCCATGAATGCAGATACTGGTAAATCATATCCATCTAAGCTATTAATTACAGAAACGAATTGGTCAAAATGTTCATCTCCTGTAGTAGCTCTAGTATTATTAACTGTTAAATCAGACCATGTAGGATCAACAGTTACTTCTTCAATAGCATCTTTTCCAGCATCAATAGCTTTATAGTTTAATTGAACAATAGCATCACCTTTTTTACCATATGTCTTTTTAGCCATTTCTTTCATATATTCAACAGCCTTATCAATTGGTAAAATTTGCGGATTTAATGCAAAGAATGCAGATTGTAAAATTGTATTAGTTCTACGTCCCATTCCAATTTCACTTGCAATGTCGTTAGCATTTATAATATAGAATTTAGCTTTTTTATCTGCCAATTGTTTTTTAACTCGATTTGGTAAATAATCTACTATTTCTTCTTTTGAAAATTCAGTATTTAATAAGAATGTTCCCCCATCTTTAAGATTTTTTAACATATCATATTTAATTACATAGTTATCTAATGAACAAGAAATAAAATCAGCATTATTTACATAATAAGTAGCTCTAATTGGAGAATGTCCAAATCTTAAATTAGAACGAGTAGCTCCACCAGCTTTTTTTGAATCATAAGCAAAATATGCTTGTGAATATAAATCAGTATGGTCACCAATAATTTTAATTGATGATTTATTAGCTGAAACTGTTCCATCTGATCCTAAACCATAGAATAAGCAAGCTGTATAATCAGCTTCAACATTGAATGTTGGATCTTCTTTTAATGATAAATGAGTTACATCATCATTAATACCGATTGTAAATGATGTAAATGGATCTTCTTCTAATAAATGATCATAAACAGCTTTAATTTGACGTGGTGTAGTATCTTTAGATCCCATACCATAACGTCCACCAATTATAGTTTTTACATGTTTTGCATCTTTTAATACACTTACAACATCTAAGTATAAAGGTTCCCCAGTAGCACCCATTTCTTTAGTTCTATCTAATACTGCAACTTTTTCAACTGTATCAGGTAAAACTTTTAATAAATATTTAGGTGAAAATGGCCGATATAAATGTACTTTAATTAAACCAACTTTTTCGCCTCTGCGATCTAATTCATCAATTGTTTCTTTAATTGTTTCTGTTACAGAACCCATTGCAATAATTATTCTAGTAGCATCTGGTGCTCCGTAGTATGTAAATGGTGCATAATGTCTTCCTGTAATTTCAGAAATTTTTTGCATATAATCATTTACAATTTCAACAACAGCTTCGTAATGTTTATTTTGAGCTTCACGTCCTTGGAAATAGATATCATCGTTTTCAGCGCCACCTCTTTCAATTGGATTGATATGAGGGTTTAACGCATTTTTCTTGAATCTTGCTAATGCTTCTTTATCTAACAAGCTTTCAAGAACATCATAATCCATTACTTCAACTTTTTGAATTTCATGAGATGTTCTAAATCCATCAAAAAAGTGCATAACTGGAACTGAAGCTTTAATTGCAGTTAAATGTGCAATTCCTCCCAAGTCCATAACTTCTTGAACTGAATGAGAGCAAATCATTGGCATTCCGACTTGACGGCATGCATATATATCTTGATGATCACCAAAAATATTTAGTGCTCTAGTAGCCAATGCTCTTGCAGACACATGGAAAACACCTGGTAATAATTCACCAGCAATTTTGTATAAATTTGGAATCATCAATAAAAGTCCTTGAGACGCTGTAAAAGTGGTAGCTAAAGCTCCTCCTTGTAAAGCCCCATGGACAGCACCAGCAGCCCCAGCTTCAGATTGCATTTCGATTACGTTTACTGGTGAACCAAAGATATTTTTCTTACCTTGAGCGGCCCACGCTTCTGCATTTTCTGCCATTGGAGATGAAGGTGTAATTGGATAAATACTAGCAACTTCTGTAAAGGCATAGGCGACATGCGCAGCAGCAGTATTACCATCCATTGATAAAAACTTTTTAGCCATTTTTTTAAATCCTCCTTTTGCATAACTTCATTATACTACTTTGTTTATATAAATGTCAAAAGACTTTACTTATTGAAAAATCTCAAAAATATCAATTTTTTAAACTTATTTAAAAGATTAAAATTAGAAACCTGAATATCGTATTTTTATTCAATTTATTAATAAGATTTTATCAAAAAATTCAGCCACGTATGAAACGCTTTATAAATCAATTGTAGTATATTTCCATAAAAATAACGTTTTCAATTATTACAATAATGTCTAAAAATTTTTAAATAGTTTTTAAATCTAATGAGTCATAACTTTTTAGCAAAAACAACCACTAAACCATATATTATTAACACACATAATAAAACAATTATTTTTATACTATAATTATAATTTTCATTTACCCTTAAGTACAATGCCTATATTACATCGCACTATTACATTAAAACATAGTAAAATTATTTGTATTGCCAACATTAAAATTTTTTATATTAAAAGATAATTTAAAATAAAAAAGCTGTAACTTTAAATAGTCAAAACTACTTAAAGTTACAGTGTTTTTATTAGATTATAGAAAATTAATGTTTTAAAATATCTTTTTTAACATAGTCAATTGATAAAATAACATTACTATTAATCTTTAATTGACAAATAAGAAACAATTGCCCCAAATAAATAAATTATCAGACTTCTAAAATCACCAGTAAACAACAATCTAAGATAAGTCAAAAATAAATCAAATATAATCGAAAAATCATTTATTGGTAAAGTCAAATAACTGTATAGAGTTTGTGAAACAACAATTCCTAAAAAATAAGTTATGACAGAAATAATAGCTAACTGCTGTCCACTTTTATTTAAGACACGTCGTATTGCCTGAGCTTGAATAATTCCAATTACAACCGTTAAAAGCATAAAACTAAATCCAGTTGAAATAAGAAGAACATTTAAAAACGCTGTTACCGCAATACCAACTGCAAAAGCAATTAAATAGTCACTGCCACGAACTTTTTCAGTGTTATGCTGATTAAAAAAAGCTTTTGCTTCTTTTCTTTGCTTATATTCTTGATATTTTTCACTAAATCCCATTTACATTTCTTCCTCTACAATTTTTTTAATATAATCGTGAACTTTTTCTTTTAAATCATCTCTTTTTAAAGCAAAATCAATTGTTGCCTTAACAAAACCAAATTTATCTCCTACATCATAACGAATACCTTCAAAATCATATGCATATACTGCCTGTATATCCATTAATCTTTTAATAGCATCCGTTAACTGAATTTCATTTCCTGCCCCTTTTTGTTGTGTCTCTAACAATTCAAAAATCTTTGGTGTTAATACATAGCGTCCTAACACCGCCATATCACTAGGCGCCTTATCAACTTCTGGTTTTTCAACCATATCATTAAGTTTAACTAAACGGCCATTACTTTCAACAGGATGAGATTTAGATGGACTGACAATCCCATATTTATTAACATCTTTATGATCAACTGTCTGCACTCCTACAACTGAAGCTTCTTTTTTCATAAAACTATCAATCAACTGTTTTAAAGCCGGTTTACCACCTTCATTAACAACTACATCATCACCTAGTAAAACCGCAAAAGGCTCATCTCCGATAAACGATTTTGCACATAATACAGCATGCCCTAACCCTTTAGGTTCTTTTTGACGGATATAGTAAATATTAGCCATATTGGCAATATCCTGGATCATTTTAACCTGATCCATTTTTCCAGCTTCAGTTAAACGAGCTTCTAATTCATATGATTTATCAAAATGATTTTCCATTGAATGTTTATTTGAATTAGTAATAATCAAAATTTCTTCAATTCCACTATCAACAGCTTCTTGAATAATATATTGGATTGTTGGTGTATCAACAATCGGTAGCATTTCCTTTGCTAACGCTTTAGTAGCAGGTAAAAAACGTGTTCCAAGTCCCGCTGCTGGAATAATTGCTTTTTTTACTGTTTGTTTCATTTCTTCTCTCCTTATTAATTAACAAAATTATGGTCATTTGGTTTCCAAAATGAAAGAGGCATAAATTTAATTACTAACAAAGTTGCAACAAACCCGCCTATCATTCCAGAAACATGTCCAGATAACGATATTGATGGAATCAATACAGAAATCAAAAGCATCAAAATAACACTAGGTGCAATTTGTTTAAACAGGTAAGCATAAACATTTTTAAATTTCCAAGCCAAAGCAAGTAATGAACCCATTAAACCGAAAATTGCCCCTGAGATACCTCCCATTATACTATTAGCACCACTTCCAGTAAACATATAATAAATACATGGTAAAACTGTCGTTGCCAGCGCTGAAGATAATAATATAATTAAATAGCGTTTCATTCCCAACAAATGTTCCATAACTGAGCCTAAATTTATCAAAGAATAACAGTTACAAAAAATATGCATAATTCCAAAATGAATAAAATTTGCTGTTATTAAACGATAATATTGATTTAGTTCAATTACCAAAATTGGATTAAATCCCCCAGCTTCAATTCCCTGATAAGCATTCATTTCAAATCCATATTTTATTGTTGTATATATATAAACAACAATACAGATTCCAACAATCAAAGATGTTGCTGGAAACTTACGATAATCATAATCCATTTTATTCTCCTATAAATTCAAATATTGACATTTGATCAATATTTATCTCATTGTTTTCAATTACTTTTTTATTTTTTTCATAAATCATATCAAATGTATAATCAGATAAAACATCATTTACATACACCGGTGTTACTCCCATATCTAACAAACGATCATTTCCTAAATAAACCCCTTCAATTGCCATTGGAATTGTCCATTTATTATGTAAATTCTGTAATGTAGTAAACCAGGTAGCACCGTTATTAATGCTACTTGAAATAATAATCTGATATTTTGATAAAGCACAAACATAACTATTACGATCAATAGCATTAGTAACATCAAAGTAAGAATTCGGATCTTCTGCACATAACATTACTAATTGCCCATTTTTAATATAACGACTATATTCTTTTTGTTTAGCCGCTAAACGTTCACAGACAAAACTTACACAATTACAGCCATGTTGTAAAGCATATTTTAACGCAACAGTATCAATTCCTTTTGAATCATTAGAAATATATACATAATCTTCATCCACAACTTTATCAATCAAACGTTTAGTATGAATTCGATCTTTTTTTGTTACTTTAACTAACCCCATTAACGAAATACCATTTTTAATTATGCTAATATCACCACAATAAAATAAATATAACGGTGCTCTTTTTCTTAAATGTTTTGTTAAAAGATTAGGGAAATTATCTTCGTATTTTGTAGTGACATTGATACCTTTTTCTTCAAAATTATTCAAGATACTTAAAAATATATTTAATGTTTTTATTCGCTTGCTCATTTTATAAGCAACAAACTCATTGATCTCTAATAATTCCTCTAATTCACTTTGACTCATCGACAATAAACTAGCTGGTCCTTTTAACCCATGTTTTTTAATTGCCTTTTCGACTACAAGCCATTCGTCATTCGATAAAGGCGCTTCTTTATAGGCTTTTAATCGGGCACAAAACAACATCATTGCAATGCTATCAAGATTTAATCTAATTTGTCCCATTATTATGCCCCTTTCCTAATATTCATTAAATATCTTCTTAATTTCCTTAATATCATTAGTATATGCTAATGATAACATCAATAATACCCGTGCCTTTTGACCTGATAAAGTGTTGGCTGGAACACAAATATTATCAGGATCAAAATATTCATCTTCAATGACAATCCCTTGCTGTACTCGAGAAGCACGGACAAAAACAATGCCTTTTGCACTTAAACTTTCGATTTTTTCTAACCAGGCTTTATTGTAATTACCACGGCCACTGCCAATTATGACAATCCCACGATGATTTTGAGCCATAAAATCTAAAATACGGGCATCAGCACCAACATAATAATATACAATTCCTACAGCTGGCAATTTAGCTAAAGTCATCTTACTAAACACTGATAATAAAGTATGTTTTTTAAACATTCTTGAAAACATCATTACTTTATCATCGTTCATATATCCAAGACAGCCAAAATCTTTTTGATCAAAAGCATCAGTTTTAAAGTTATTAGTTTTTTGAATATCACGACCAGAATATATCGTACTTGAAAAAACCGCCATAACACCATGACCAATTGCTTCATCACTTGATGCTAAGCATACTGCCTGATATAAATTCAACGGACCATCAGCACTAGTAGCGCTAGCTGGTCTCATTGCCCCAGTTAAAACTACCGGTTTGTAGGTATGCAAAGTTAAATTCAAAAAATAAGCTGTTTCATCGAGCGTATCTGTTCCATGGGTAACAACAACACCATCAACATCATCTCTTTTTGTTAGTTCATTAATTTTATTAGCTAAAATAATCCAGCGTTCTTCATTCATTTCATTACTATCAAAATTAAACAGCTGGATTGCTTCTAAATCTGCAACATCATTAATTAATGGAATAGATTCTACAATATTTTCGATGGCAATTGTACCAGCATGATAATTAGCTGTTTTTCCAGCTTTACCACTACCTGCAATTGTACCACCTGTTGCTACTATAACAATTTTCTTCATTTAATCACCAAAAACATTATAACAAAATAATTAGACGATAAAAAGAAAAAACGTCTCTTTATTCAAGAGACGTTAAATTTATTATCTTATTTATCAGATACGATAACTTTATCTTTGTTATGTTCTAAGATAATTTGTTCTGCAGCAGCTTGTGCAGCAGCTAAACGAGCTACTAATACACGGTATGGTGAACAAGAAACGTAATTTAAACCTGCTTTGTGGCAGAATTTAATAGATTCAGGATCTCCACCATGTTCTCCACAGATTCCTAATTTAATATCAGGACGAGTGCTACGACCTTTTTGAGCAGCAATTTCAATTAATTGTCCAACACCATTTTGATCTAATGATACAAATGGGTCAACTTGGAATACTTTTTTCTCAATATAATCTGGTAAGAAGCTTCCAATATCATCACGAGAGAATCCAAATGTCATTTGAGTTAAGTCATTTGTACCAAATGAGAAGAATTCTGCATGTTTAGCGATTTGATCAGCAGTTAAAGCAGCTCTAGGAATTTCAATCATAGTACCAATCTTATATTGGATATCAGAGTTTTTAGCTTCTTTAGCAGCTTCAATAGCTTTTACTACATTATTTTTAACATATACAATTTCAGCTTCACTACCAATTAATGGTAACATGATTTCTGGAACAATTGTACATCCTAATTCTCTTTCAACATCGATTGCAGCATCAACAATTGCTTTTACTTGCATATTGTAGATTTCTGGATAAGTTACTGCTAAACGAGATCCACGATGTCCTAACATTGGGTTCATTTCTTTTAATGAAGCACCTTTAATTTTAACTTCTTCTAAAGTCTTACCTAATTTATCAGCAACTGCTTGATATTCTTCATCAGTATGTGGTAAGAATTCATGAAGAGGTGGATCTAATAAACGTACTGTTACTGGTAAACCTACCATAGCACGGTAAATTCCTCTAAAGTCTTCTACTTGGAATTTATATAATTCATCTAATGCTTTAATTCTTTCTTCAAGTGTATCAGATAGAATCATTTGTCTTACATATTCAATTCTATCTCCTTCAAAGAACATATGTTCTGTACGGCATAATCCAATACCTTCAGCACCAAATTTAATTGCTACTTCAGCATCTCTAGGACTATCAGCATTTGCACGAACTGCTAAAGTTTTAACTTCATCAGCCCAACTCATTAATTCAGCAAAGTCACCAGTCAATTCTGATTCTTGTACTTCTAAGACACCTTCGTATACTTTACCAGTAGTACCATCTAATGATAATTCAGTTCCTTCTGGATAAGTTACACCATCAATTGTAAATGTTCTTGCATCATAATCAATTGATAATGCTTTAGCACCTACGATACAGCATTTACCCATACCACGAGCAACTACAGCTGCATGACTAGTCATACCACCAGTAGAAGTTAAGATACCTTCGCAGTCAACCATACCTTGGATATCTTCTGGTGAAGTTTCATGTCTTACTAATAAAACATTTTCTCCAGCTTCTTTCATTTCATGAACTTTATCAGCTGTTAAATATACTTTACCTGATCCAGCACCTGGTGAAGCAGGTAAACCTTCTGCTAATTCTTTACCATTTTTCAAAGCTTCTTCAGTGAAGTTTGGATGTAATAATTGAGATACTTGATCAGCTTCAATTCTAGTTAAAGCTTCTTGTTTTGTAATTAATCCTTCATGTACTAAATCTACTGCAATTTTTAAAGCTGCTTGACCTGTACGTTTACCATTACGAGTTTGTAAAATGAATAATTTACCATTTTCAACTGTAAATTCACAGTCTTGCATATCACGATAATGAGTTTCTAAGCCTTTAACAATTTTTACTAATTGAGCATAGATTTCTGGCATATCTTCTTCTAATTTAGCGATTTTTTGAGGTGTTCTAATACCAGCAACAACGTCTTCACCTTGTGCGTTAATTAAATATTCACCATAAATATGATTATCCCCATTAGCAGCATTACGAGTAAATAATACCCCAGTTCCTGAGTCATTACCCATATTACCAAATACCATTTGTTGAACGTTTACTGCAGTACCTAAATCATGAGAAATACCGTTTAAATTACGATAGATAATAGCACGTTCATTATTCCAAGATCTAAATACAGCTAGAACAGCCCCCATTAATTGTTCTTTAGCATCTTGTGGGAAATCTCTTCCTAATTCTGTTTTGAAAATTTCTTTATATTGAGGAATAATAATATTTTCAAAATCATCTGCAGTGATATCCAAATCACTTTCATATCCATTTTTAGTTTTTAATTCAGTTAATTTTTCTTCAAATTTTTCTTTGTCGATTTCACAAACGACATCACTGTACATTTGAATAAAACGACGATAACTGTCATAAGCAAATCTTCTATTGTTTGATTGTTTTGCTACTACTTCAACAGTTTGATCATTTAAACCTAGGTTAAGAATTGTATCCATCATACCTGGCATAGAGAATTTTGCCCCAGAACGTACAGAAACTAATAATGGGTTTTCCATATCTCCTAATTTTTTACCAGCTAATTTTTCAAGTCTTTCTAAGCATTCATCAATTTGTTTTTTCATTTCATCATTGATGATTTGTCCATCAGCATAATATTCATTACATGCTTCTGTTGTAACAGTGAAACCTTGAGGTACAGGTAATCCTAAATTAACCATAGCAGCTAAGTTAGCACCTTTACCACCAAGAAGGTCACGCATCATTTCGTTCCCTTCACTAAACATATAAACATATTTTTTCATCTAATCTAATCCTCCTTAGAATTAATCCATGAGTATATTATACACATCTTATTCAATCGGTTCAAGTGTAAGCGGTTTAAAAATTATTTTTTCCCAAAAAAAGATTGCGCTTTCACACAATCTTTCTATCTTACTTTTGGTTTGCAATTTCTATTTCAATTCGACGATTATTGATCTTTTGACGATTACATTTTTTTAACACCTTACTAATTACCTGTTCATTAATATCGACAAAAGTAAATTTTCTTTTAATATCAATATCACCAATATCATCTTTTCTAATTCCAGCTTTAGAAACAAAGAAATTAATAATATTACTTGCTTTAATGCGATCCATACTACCAGCAGTTATAAAAATTCTTACATAACCATCTTCATTTCTTTGCCGTTGTTTTTTAGAATTAGTTATCTCTTGAATTTCATCACGTTTATAATCATATCCTAATTGTTGACGATATAACATATGTAATAATGCTGCAGCAAAATCTGGTAATAATGTTGGATCTAATTCATTGATAATTGATTTAAATTTCTTATGATTTCCAGCTAAAATTTCATCTTCGACCTGACTTACTAATGTTCCAATCTTATTTTCAGAAATTTCTTGAAGAGTAGGTATTTTAGCTTTAGAAATAGTTGTTTTAGTTACTCGTTCGATTTGTCTTAAAAAGCTTTTTTCGCGTGGCGTAATGATAGTATAAGCCTGTCCTTCTTTATTAGCACGACCAGTACGTCCAATTCGATGAACATAAGATTCGATATCTTGTGGTAACTCATAATTAATTACGTGGGTTACGTTTTCAACATCGATTCCTCGAGCAGCTACATCAGTAGCAACTAAAAAATTAATAGTTCCATTTTTAAACTTTCTTAACGTATTCAAACGATGATTTTGTGATAAATCACCATGCATAGCTTCAACATTATATTTTGCCTGTTGCATTTTTTCTGTAACTTCATCAACACTTCTTTTAGTACGGCAAAAAATAATACCGGTTTTAATATCAGCAGCATCGATTAATCTACACATCGCTTCAAAACGATCTTTATGCTTTACTTCATAATAATATTGTTTAACTGAAGTTGCTGTAGTTTGTTTTGAAATTACCGCAACGTGTTTAAAATCATCATGCATATAATTTTGAGCAATTTTTTTAATTCCTGCTGGCATTGTTGCTGAAAATAAAATCGTCTGACGATCATCATCGATTTTTTCAAGGATCGTTTCAATATCTTCAACAAATCCCATATTTAACATTTCATCAGCTTCATCTAATACAACATACTTGATATTGTCTAATTTTAAAACATTACGGCGCATTAAATCCATAACCCGTCCTGGTGTTCCAACAATAATATCAATACCTTTTTTAATATTACGAATCTGTCGTTCAATTTCACTGCCTCCATACACACAAGTAATTCGACAATCACTGAATTTACCAATTCGTCCCAATTCTTCATGAATCTGCATTGCCAATTCACGAGTTGGTGATAAAACAATTGCCTGTGGCAATATATCATTACCAGCTTTTAACTTTGATAATAAAACACTTCCAAATGCTAATGTTTTTCCAGTCCCCGTTTGAGCCTGCCCAATTACATCAACACCTGTTAATAATACTGGTATTGCCTCTTCTTGAATCCGTGAAGGGTTAGAAAATCCCATTGTTGCAATTGCTTTTAATACATTTTTACTTAATCCTAATTCATTAAATTTATTTTCAATCATTCTACATACCTTTCTAAATATTTCTGTGAGAGTATATCATATAATTTTATCTTATACAATTTAATTTTTTATTTTAAAACACCAAAATTATTGATATAATTTTTAAAAGCAAATAAAGGTGGTGAACTTTATGAATAACAATACTGTTTGGAAAGATCGAAAACATTTTTTGTGGTTTCCAATTAGTTTCACTAAATATGAAATTAAAAATGAACGTTTATATCAAGAAACCGGTCTTTTTAATACTCACTATGATGAATTACTTTTATACCGAATCACAGATCTATGTCTTAAAAGATCATTAGCACAAAAAATCTTTGGTACTGGTACAATTGTTTTATCTACTAAAGCAGATAGTGATAAAGAAGTTTTATTAAAAAATGTAAAAAATCCAAAAGAAGTAAAAGATCTAATTTCACATCTTGTTGAAGAAGCTAGAGATCGTAAAAAAGTAGTTGGCAAAGAATTCTTTGATGATAGTAGTGATGATTTAGATGATTTTGATTTATAAAAATAAAGCTATTGGTTAAGCAAAGTTACCAATAGCTTTATTTGTTAATTTATCGACAATCAATTATATCTATCCTTTAGTTTTCATTAATATTAAACATTTTTATTTTAGCACTTGTTCAGTTACAAAATCATATACTAAAAAATTTTCATGATTTTTAAATAATATATCACTATCAACGGTAGTTAACATATATGTAATTCGATTCAAAATATTAAATACATTTTCAAAATCACTATTTTTTAAAGTATTATCACGATGCAAGACAAAAATATTACGATGGCTGCCTTGATATCCTTTAAAATAAGCTCGATCCTCACGGTAAAAAGTTATCAAATACTCATAATCATCATTTTCTTTATCATCTAAATTATTATAAATCCATAATTCGTATTTATCATCTAAAATATAATAAATAAGCTTAACAACTGAATAATTTTCATTATTTTTCAACAAATGAAAATTATAAATACCACTAAAATCCAAATCCTTTAAGACACCATAGCAATCATATAAAGCTTTATCAATAAAATTCTGTTTTTTTACCGATAAATAATATTTTTGTTTAGGTTTGATTGCTTCTAAATGCTTAGCCATCTGGATAAATTTTTCCATTGTTTTATTATCTGATTCGATAATATAATCCCAAACAATTACTTTAATACTATATATACGCTTATTATCACTAACAGTATATAATAATTTATCTTCTAATTTTAAATTTCCAGCCAGCTGCCAAAAACGAGTATCCAAGTTATTGGCAGCTAATACAGTTTTTCCTTTTAAAAAAGTATAATCGTGATATTTTTTAATTCCCACCATAGTATTAATAATATCACTTAGTTCTTCAAATGATTTATCTTGTTCAATATCAAAAACTTCATTTATATCTTTATATATAATTTTTAATCGATATTTATTTGCCATAATTCCTCCACTACTCATTGATTTTCATCAATAAAGCTGCCATATGCTTACATTTATTACCACGCATTGCATAAGGACAATTACATGCCATCTTTTTTATTTTACCCTGTTCAACAATAATTGACACTAAATAATCTTGACTACCTTTAACACTAGCTACAATCTGTTGTTTTTCTTGATATATAATATCTACACTGTTATTGTCATATATTTGTTGTCCATTATTTATTATCTGTTTTCTAAATAAACTTTGCCAATTATCAATTGTTGCTTCTTGCAATTGTTTTTTATGATTTTTTAATTCCTGAATCTTATCAAAACAATAACGAGTAGCCTTTACATCTTCTAAAGCATCATGTGCTTTAAACTCAAAACCAAAGTACTGAGCGCAAACAGTCAGTGATTTCCATTTATAACCACCACGATAACTTTTTTCTCCATAAATTGGAGCAAACTCTTTCATTGGATCACGAAACTGGTATTTTGAAACATCAATACCATAATTTTCCAACATTCCTTTTTCAAAAGCAATATTGTAACAAACAATAAAATCATAATCTTCAAATATACTAATAATCTGTTCTAAATAATGTTCAAAAGGCATTTTATTTTTTACCATGGCTGGTGTAATCCCATGAACTTTTTGAGCATCTACCCAAGAAAAATGATGCTTAGGGCAACACAACTCATGTAATAAAATTTCATCATCTTGATTAATAATAGCTACTTGTACTACTTCATCATCATGATATTTATTGATTCCGGTAGTTTCAAAATCCATTACAACATAACGCGCGCTCATTATTTCACCTCACATATGACTAGTTTATCATAATAATTAATCTAAAGCCAATAATAAGTATTTATTTAAAAAATAAAAAAATAGTTGTTTATTTTAAAATATTTTATCTTTACAATCTATTTTTACTAGTTTTCAAATTTTCTAATAAAAAAGCCATCTAATAGTCTAGACAGCTTTTAACTAACAATTTGTCATAATCTTGATTATTTCTTTATCAGTTTCTTTCATGCCTTCTTTACCAAGTCTAACAACATTAGCGATAGTATTTTCGACTCCTTTTTTAACGATACCGTCACCATCTTTAAACTGCTGTCCTTCAATATACATTCGATATCCTAAAATCCCAGCATCAACACTTGCAGCAATTTTAGCTGCACAAGAAGACTTTGCTCCATCACAAATAATTCCTGAAGTTATCGCCAATGAATTTACAATAGTGTGAGCAATACATTTATAATCGCCACCATATAAATAAGCAATTCCACAGCCAGCAGCACAACCAGCACTTACTGCCCCACAATATGCTGATAAACGACCCATTCCGGATTTTTGATGAATTGCAATTAAATTAGCTAGTACTAAAGCCCGATATAATTTTGTTTGACTAACTTTTAATTCTTTAGCATATTCGATTACCGGCAATGAAACCGTCAACCCTTGATTTCCACTTCCAGAATTGATTACAACTGGTAATTCACATCCACTCATTCTAGCGTCGCTACCAGCAGCGGCCATAGCTTTAGCTTTGATTGCAATATCATTACCAGTCTTTAATAATACACTACCAATATTAGCACCATAATCATTTTCTAATCCTTCTTTAGCTATAGCACTATTATAGTTTATTTGTCGTTCAATCGTTGCTTTGATATCATCTATCTTTACAGTATTTGCAAATTCATATATATCAGCAACATTTAAACAATCACGATTATTATTTTCTTTTTGACATTTGCAATTTTCATCTTTTACAAATATTTTTTCATCATTTTTTTCAATTAAGATAATATTAGTATGTTGATCAACAATTCTAACTACTACCTTATCATTATTATTGAACAATGTAATTTTAATATCTAAAATATGATCACTATCCAACGGTTTAATTTCGATACAATCTTTAGCTAAATATTCTTCTATTTTACTAATCTGTTCCTTTTTTACATCTGCAATTACCTCTAGGATTCGATCTGTTTTACCAGCAATTATTCCAGCTGCAACAGCTGCTTCAATTCCTTTTAAAGAATGGGTATTGGGAACAATTACACTTTTAACGTTTTTAATAATATTCCCACTAACTTCTACTAAACAATGCGTAGGAACAGCATTTAAAACATCACGCGCTTTACTTGCACAATAAGCTAATGCAATTGGTTCCGTACAACCCATTGCCGGTACCAATTCTTCTTTTAAAATTTGCAAATAAGTCTGATACTTTTTATTATCGATTACCATTTTTATTACACCCCTTTATCACACACGTACAATATTAGCGGTTTTTTTAGTCTTTTACAATAAAAATCTACTATTTTAGTGTTGTAACCTTGTCTTTATACATGTTACAATGGATAAAAATTAATCAAAGGAGAGTTAATACTACAATGAAACTGATTTTACCAGAAAACTATGATCCTGTTTTAGACTTGCGTCAAACACAGGAAGCAATTAAATACATTCGTGACACATTTCAAAAAGAAATAGGAAAAGTTTTAGGAGTATCAAGAATTTCTGCTCCATTATTCGTACCTAGAAACAGTGGTTTAAATGATAACTTAAATGGTTTTGAATCTCCGGTTTCTTTTGAAATTAAAGAAATTCCTGGACAAACAATTGAAGTTGTTCATTCCCTTGCAAAATGGAAAAGAATGGCATTAAAAAAATATAACTTTAAAATGCATGAAGGTTTATATACTAACATGAATGCCATTAGAAAAGATGAAGAAGTCGATAATTTACATTCATACTATGTAGATCAATGGGATTGGGAAAAAATCATTGCTAAAGAAGAACGAAATGAAGAAACTTTAAAACATCATGTACGTGAAATCTTTAAAGTAATAAAACATATGGAACATGAAGTTTGGTATAAATACCCTCAAGCTGTTAATCCATTACCTGATCAAATTCATTTCATCACTTCTCAAGAACTTGAAGATCGTTATCCTGATTTGGTTCCTACAGAAAGAGAAAACAGAATCTGTAAAGAATTAGGTTGCGTTTTTGTAATGGGAGTTGGAAAGAAATTAAAAAGCGGTATTAAACATGATGGTCGCGCTCCTGATTATGATGATTGGGATTTGAATGGTGATATTTTATTCTGGTTTGAACCATTACAATGTGCTTTAGAAATATCTTCAATGGGAATTCGTGTTGATGAAGACACTTTAGTTAAACAATTAAAAGCAGAAAATTGTTTGGAACGATTAGAATTACCATTCCACAAACAAATTTTAAATAAAGAATTACCATATACAATTGGTGGTGGTATTGGTCAATCACGTTTATGTATGTTATTATTAAATAAAGTTCATGTTGGCGAAGTACAAGCTAGTATCTGGCCTCAAGAAATGATTGAAGAATGCGAAAAGCATAATATCCATTTATTATAGAAATAACACCGTTTTAAATTACGGTGTTTTTTTAATAAATTAAGTTGTCATCTAATAAAATCAAAGTATAATTAAAATAGACAGTGGCATATTATGGTAGAAATTCATGTCAAAACGTTAAGGTTATCTAAAGAATTGGTTATGGTTTTGTAAGATAGTCTTTTTTACTTGAATAATTTCTAAAATAATATTATGTTATTTCTAAGAAAAATTAGGAGGAATTTTTTTATGAATATATGCATGGAAAACAGAGAGTTATCTTGGCTAAAATTTAATAATCGTGTTTTATTGCAAGCCAAAGATAAAGATGTTCCATTAGGAGAAAAATTAAGTTTTATTTCAATATTTCAATCTAATTTAGATGAATTTTTTATGGTTAGAATTGGATCATTATATGATCAAATGTTATTCTATCCAGCATCTAAAGATAATAAAACAGGAATGACTGCCCAACAACAGCTAAGCGCCTGTTTAAAAAGAATTACATATTTAAATAAGAAAAAAGACCAGATTTATCAACATATTTTAGATGAATTAAATGTTTTAGGTTGGGGAATTGTTAAATATAAAGATTTAAAAAACAAAGAAGATCGCAAATATTTTGGAGATTATTTTGAAAGAGAAATCTTGCCTTTAGTTTCTCCACAAGTTATTTCTAAAAGACAACCTTTCCCTTTTTTAAAAAATCGTGAATTATATATTGTTGTTCAATTAGAATCTAAAAAAGGAAAACGTAAAATGGGAATTGTTTCTTGTTCTAATGCTATGGATCAAAGATTAATTGCTATTCCTAGTATGCAAGGAAAATTTATTTTAGTAGAAGATATTATTTTACATTTTGTTTCTAAGGTTTTTTCTAAATACAAAATTAAAAATAAAGCATTTATTCGCGTTACTCGTAGTGCTGATATTGATGAAGATGATCATTCTTTAGAGGGACATGAAGATTATCGAGAAATGATGGAGACATTAATTAAACAAAGACGAAAATTAAATCCAATGCGTTTAGAAATGTCACCAGGATTAGAAGATTTAGAAGTCTTAATGCTAATGAATTTCTTGAATTTAAAGAAAAATCAAGTATTTACTAGTAATGCACCATTAGATTTATCCTTTACAAGCAAACTTCGTGATTATTTACGCTTTATTCATCCTGAAATTTTTTATAAACGTTTGGAAGCTCAAAATAGTCCATTAGTTGAAAATAGAGTGCCAATGATTAAACAGATTTTAAAGAAAGATATTTTACTGGCATATCCATTTGAATCAATGTCACCATTTTTACGATTACTTGATGAAGCTAGTCGTGATCCAAATGTTGCTAGTATTAAAATGACTTTATATCGGGTAGCTAAAAAATCTAAAATTATTAAATCATTAATTGAAGCAGCTGAAAACGGTAAAGAAGTCGTTGTATTAGTAGAGTTACGTGCAAGATTTGATGAAGAAAATAATATTGACTGGTCAAAACGATTAGAAGAATCTGGTTGTCGTGTTATCTATGGTTTAGATGGTTTAAAAGTTCATTCAAAATTATGTTTAATAACATATAAAAACAATCAAGGGGTTCAATATATTTGTCAAATTGGTACTGGTAATTACAATGAAAATACTGCAAAATTATATACCGATTTATCTTTAATGACTTCTAATCATGAAATTGGTGAGGAAATGAATACTATTTTCAATCATTTATCACTTGGGGAAACTGATAATGATGAAAAATTATTAATGGTTGCTCCAAATTGTATGATTTCTAAGATTTTTGAACGAATTGATAAACAAATTGCCTTAGCAAAAGAAGGAAAAGAAGCATATGTTGGTTTTAAATGCAATTCAGTTACTTCAAAAGAAATGATTGATAAATTAATAGAAGCTAGTCAAGCTGGTGTAAAAATTGATATGATTGTTCGTGGTATTTGTTGTATTCTTCCAGGTGTTCCTGGACTAACTGAAAATATTAATATTATCTCTATTGTTGGTCGTTATCTTGAACATTCAAGAATCTATATTTTTGGAACTGGTGAAGATCAAGAAGTATTTATTTCTTCTGCTGATTTGATGACTCGTAATCTAGAAAGACGTGTTGAAGTTGCAGCTCCAGTTCTAGATGAGAAATTAAAGAAAAGAGTTGTAGGTATGTTTGAAACTATGCTTCAAGATAATGTTAAAGCTAGTCGACTTTTAAGCGATGGTACTTATAAAAGAGTTAAAAATAAAAAGCCGCCATTAAACAGCCAAGAATATTTTTTCAAAGAACGTCAATAAAATAAAAGAAGGAGTGATAAAATTGCGTGTTGGATTATTAACAAGCGGAGGCGATTGTCAAGCCTTAAACGTAACTATGCGCGGCTTAGCAAAAACATTATATCGTAATGTAGAAGATGTAGAAATTATCGGTTTTTTACATGGTTATAAAGGTCTAATGTATGGTGATTATCAAAAAATGAAACCAAAAGACTTTTCAGGAATAATAAATGTTGGTGGTACTATTTTAGGTACTTCAAGATGTCCATTTAAAAAGATGCGCGTAATTGAAGATGGTTTTGATAAAGTAGCAGCCATGAAAAAAACATATCAGGATTTAAAACTAGATTGTCTTGTAGTATTAGGTGGTAATGGTTCTATTAAATCTGCAAATCTACTATCTGAAGAAGGATTAAATGTCATTGCCTTACCTAAAACAATTGATAATGATACTTGGGGAACTGATTATACATTTGGCTATCAATCAGCAATAAATATTGCTACTAATTATTTAGATCAAATTCATACTACTGCTGCTAGTCACAATCGTGTCTTTATAATCGAAGTAATGGGTCATAAAGTTGGACATATTTGTTTATCAGCAGGTATCGCTTCAGGTGCTGATGTTATTTTATTACCAGAAATTCCTTACGATATTAAAAAAGTAAGTAAAGCAATCAAACAAAGAGAAAAAGATGGTAAAAAATTTAGTATTATTGCTTGTGCTGAAGGAGCTATTTCTAAAGAAGATGCTCGTCTTACAAAAAAAGAATATAAAGCAATTGTTCAAGCTCGTAATGGCCGTTCAGTAGCTTATGAAGTAGCTGAAGAATTAGCACAATATATTGATAGTGAAATCCGTGTTTCTTGTATTGGCCATGCACAACGTGGTGGTCAGCCTTGCCCTTATGACCGTCAAATTTCCACAAGATTTGGTATCGAAGGAGCAAGACTAGTTATGGCTAATGACTATGGAAAATTAGTGGTATTGAAAAATAATGAAATATCTGCTATTCCGTTAAATGAATCAGCAGGTAAATTAAAATTTGTTGACCCTAACGGTCCTGAAGTTACTGATGCAAAATTACTAGGTATTTCATTTGGAAATTAAAAAATAGTCTCTTGAATTATTTTCAAGAGACTATTTTTATCTAGCTAAAGCTTGATCTAAAACTCCTTTTACGTGAGCTTTACATTCTTCATAAGTTTCAAACAAATAAGCTTCATATAACTTTTCTTGACCAATAAACATACTAGGTGTTGCATAGTAATCATATTGATCAATAATTTCTGGATTTCTTGATTCTTCAATCCAATCTATTTCTACTTGACCATAATCAGGATTTTCATCAACCAATTCATCTAAGGCTTTTTTTGCTTGAATGCAATAAGGACATTTTTCTAAATAAAAACAAGTTACTTTTTTCATCTTAATTCTCCTCTATCTTCTATAAATTATTCTACAATGATTTTTGATTCCAAACAATTAATATGCTTATCTAAATATTTTCAGAGTATTTTTTTATCATCAATTTTATGATAAAATTTTAAATAGCAAAGGAGATTTTAATATGGCATTAATTAAAGTAGATTTTTTAAGTAAATATTTAATGAGAACAGTAAGTTTTCAAGCAATTATTCCCGTAGATAATTTCGATGAAACTACATATAATCAAGAAGTAAAACCTTTTAAAACATTATATTTGCTTCATGGTATCTTTGGTAATGATACTGATTGGGTTAGTGGTACAAGAATCCAGGCTTGGGCAAACGACTATAATTTAGCTGTTATTATGCCAGCTGGAGAAAACAAGTTTTATTTAGATAATAATTATAGTGGTGAAAGCTGGAGTAAATTTATTGGTGAAGAGTTAGTAACTTTTACCCGTAAATTATTTCCATTATCAAATAAAAGAGAAGATACTTTTATAGCTGGACTTTCAATGGGTGGTTATGGTGCTTTAATCAACGGATTAAAATATCATGAAACTTTTGGTTATATTGCTGCACTTTCACCAGCATTAATGTTAGATGATTATCTTAACGGTACGCTTGAAATTCCTTTGATTCCTAAAGAGTCACATTATTTTGAATTTATATTTGGCAAAGCTGAAGATATTAAAGGTTCTGATAAAGATTACAAGCATTTAATAAAAACACTAGTTTCACAAAATGTAACTTTACCTGAATTATATATCTGTATAGGTAAAGATGATAGCTTATTAAAAAATGTAGATGATTTTGATGAATATTTAAATCAATTACAAGTAAAACATACATATGTTATTGATAGTGGTGGTCATGAATGGTACTTCTGGGACAAATATATTCATAAAATTCTAGACTGGTTACCACTTACAAGTAATAACATGGGAATTAATTCTGGAAATGTAACTAAATAATTAAATGGTCTATTTATAGACCATTTATTGTGTAGAAAGGATAAAACTATAATGATAATAAGAAATGCAAAAATAAGTGATTTAGATCGAATAACCGAAATTGGAAAAAATGTTATCCTCCAAATGAAGCAGCTACTAAAGAAGAATATTATTATCGCTTATTAAGCTACCCTGATCATTTTTGGTTATTGCGAGATGGAAATAATATTACTGCATTTATTAATGAACCAGTTACTAATTATGACACTATTTATGATGAAATGAATCATGATCCTTCTTTTCATCATGAAGATGGCTTATACCAAGCTATTTTAGGGGTAAATACTGACCCTCTATATCAAAATCAAGGCTACGCTTCAAAAATTATGAAACAAGTTATTAGTGATGCTAAAAAGCAAGGTCTTAAAGGTTGTATATTAATATGTAAAAAAGAACTAATTGCTTATTATCAAAAATTTGGTTTTAAAAATTACGGTATTTCTAAATCATCATTAGCTAATCAAACATGGTATGATTTAAAGTTATTATTTTAAATAAATTGTATTGACTTATAGTATACTTTAACATTTAAAATAATAATATATTGGAGGTAAAAAATATGGATAAAAAGATTTTAGTTGCTTATTTTTCATGTACTGGCACTACTAAAAAAGTAGCAAGTGATATCGCTAAAGCTACAAACGGAACACTTTTTGAAATTAAGCCAGAAATACCATATACTTATGCTGATTTAAACTGGATGGACAAAAAAAGTCGTAGTACGATCGAAATGAAGGACCCTGCTTCACGCCCTGCTATCGCTAATAAAATTGAAAACTTTGCAGATTATAATTATATATTTATCGGTTTTCCTATTTGGTGGTATGTTGCACCAACAATAATTAATACTTTCATTGAAAGCTATAATTTTGCTGGTAAAACCATTATTCCATTTTGCACATCTGGTGGTAGTGGTGTTGGCAAAACAGATGAAATTTTACATTCATTATGTGATGATTCTGTTAATTGGCGACCATGTAAACTTTTAAATAGTAATTACGACTTAGACAGTTATATCAGTGATTTAAATCTATAATAAAAAATCTTACTCACCAGTAAGATTTTTTTCACTTCTATAAACAGTTTGTCCATTTTTAATAGTTTCAACTACTTTAATTTTATCTAAATTTAAAGGCTCTGTTTTTAATGGGTTTTGATTTAAAATTACTAAATCAGCTTTTTTACCAGCCACTAAACTTCCTTTAATATTTTCCTCATGATACATATATGCACCATTTATCGTAATAGCCTGTAAAGCTTGATATACAGTTACAGTTTCTTCTTTGCCTAAATCGATACCAGATTTAGTTTTTCGATTAACAGCACACCAGATTGTTTTCATCAAATCGCATGAAATTACAGGACTATCATTATGAAAAGTTACTTTTAATCCTTGGTTAAAAGCTGTTTTTGCTGGGGAAATTTGACTAGCTCTTTGATAACCTAGATTTTCAATATGTACATCACCCCAATAAAAAGTATGAGCGATAAAAAACGATGGAATCATTTGAATTTTCTTCATTTTAACTAATTGTTCTTTAGTAACTAATTGAGCATGTATCATTACAGGATCATAACTTTTAGCACCTTGATAATTATTTAAATATCGCTCAAATTGACTAATATATTGTTGGCAGGCTCTATCACCATTGCAATGTGCTAATAGTTGTTGATGGTCTTCTATTGCTTGAGCTATCAGCTGATATAATTGATCGTCACTAAATTGAGGATAACCACAATATCCCTGACTATTTAAATATGGTTTTATCATCCAGGCAGTTTTTCCTTGAGGAGATCCATCTAAAAAGATTTTATAGCCCCCTATTCGAAAATGATTATGATAATCTTTATTTTCAATATTATCTAATAACAAATCACGATCCTTTAACAAATCAATATAACCGATTAAATCAAGCTTAAATATTTTTTTACTCGCAGCTAATTTAAGCAATTGAAACAGTTGTCTATTTACCATACCCTCTTGAACAGTTGTTATACCATTAGAACTATATAAATCCTGCGCTTTTTTCATCAAATCTAATAGCTTTTCAATTGGCAACATTCCTCGCTGTTTATTAAATTCAATAAATGCTTCTTCTTCAAGATACCCATTTAACTCACCACTATTTACATCTCGACCATAATGTCCACCTTCTGGATCAGATATATCATTAGTAATATTCATTTTTTTCAATGCTAATGTGTTAACTACACCCATATGTGAAGAAACATGAATCAAAATAATTGGATGTTTAGTTGAAATGGTATCTAAAAAGAAACGATCAGGATGACAATGCTCTTGTAGATTATTATGATCATAATTAAATGCACAAACCCAATCGTTTTCTTTAATCTTATTTATCTTAATAAAATCAATGATTTTTTCTTTTATTTGCATAAATGATTTAGCGTCTTTTAAATCACACTGTCCAAGCGAATTAGCAACACCAGTAAAATGACTATGACTATCAATAAATCCAGGTAACATAGTTTTACCTTCTAAATCAATCATTTCAACATCTTCATTAGCTATTTTTATTGCTTTTGATAATTCACCTGTAAAAATAATACTATCATCTTCAATTAAAATAGCTGGAACTGTTTCATTAATATCATTCATTGTAATAATGTCGCCATTAAAATATATTTTTTGCATTTAATCATCCCTTTTATTTTTAATCTTGGCAATTAATTAAATATTTATACAAATTAAAAATATTTATCAATAATTTAAATTTCTTGATTATAAAACCATTTATATAACTGTAACTCCTCTACATTATTTTTTGATGATTGAAACTCAATTATTCCATTATTATGATTATTTGTTAAAAGGCCATTGATTTCTAACCGTCTTTTTAACTCCATTACGGTTCCATGATTTCCATCATAAAAAGGAACATCTCCCAAAACTTTACGAATCTGTTTTTTTATAAATGGATAATGTGTACATCCTAAAACAACACAATCTATTTTACCTATGTATTGTGATAACAGATCATTTAACAATTGATACATATCATCATCATCTAAATTTCCTTGTTCAATTCTTTTAGCCAATCCTGTACAAGCCACCGGAATAAATTTAGAAATCTCTTGTAACTTATTAGATAATTGTTGATATTTATCTAATCTTAAAGTAACAGGTGTTGCCATAACTAAAATATTATGATGAGGTTGTTCCATGGCTGCTAATTTAATTGCCGGTTCCATTCCAATAATAGGAATATTAGGATATGTAGCTCTTAATTGACTAATAGCAACACTTGTTGCAGTATTACAAGCAACTACAATTGCCTTGACTCCCTGATTAACTAAATCATCAGCAATTCTAGTTACTAAAGCGCTCACCTCTTCCGTTGACTTTTCCCCATAAGGTGCATTAGCTGAATCACCAAAAAAAATAAAGTTTTCATTTGGTAAAATTTTTGTCAATTCTTTTAATACACTTATTCCACCAACACCAGAGTCAAAGACTCCTATATAATCCTTATATTTATTTAACACAATCTATTCTCCTTTATACAATCTATTTTTATAATACTACTTTTTAGAACCAATTTAAAGAAAAAGAACAGCTTAAACTGTTCTTTGATTAAATGGACATCTTTGTTTAATACATTGATTATTAGAACTTGAATGTGTGCACTTAATTGAACTTGATTCCATCACAATTCCTAAATTTTCTTTTACAAATTCTATCGCTGATGTCATTGCCAAAAAAGAATTACGTTTGCAACATCTAGGTCCACCAATTCTACCTATTTCACCTAATGATTTAGCCGTCATTAAATTAGATAATCCCCACTCTTTTACTTTTAATGGTGTCGATCCAGTAATAATAGATATAAATATTCCAGAACTAATAGCCGCTCCACAAGCACCCCAAAATCCACATGTTCCTCCTGGAACTTGTTTTCCTCGAGATTGCATTTCAATTAATGCTTTCTTTAATTCAATATCTCCACCAGAATTTTTATATGCAGTCAACAAAGCAGAACCAACTATTATATGATGTTCCGGTCCATGCATATGACAAAATGGCAATGATACTAATTGTTCAAATATATCATAAGGATTTTTACTTGTTTGATGTAAGCAAGAATCAATAATTATATCAATACCAGCACTATGACACTCATTACAAACATAATGTCCATTAACACATTTAGTTTTACTTAACTCTTTTTTATGGCAAAACTCACACTCCATCATTTCATCTTCTTCTAGATAAATAAGTGGTGCTTTACAAATTAAACATTCTTCTTTCATAACTTTTTTGACCTTCTCATTTATTTAATTAGTTAGTTCCGATACTCATTGTTTCTGGAAGAGTACTTCCACCATCAATTACAATCTGTGAACCAGTAAGATAACTAGATTCATCACTACCTAAAAAAGCAAATAATTCACCTACTTCAGTTGGTTTAGCAAGACGGTTCATTGGTACCCCTTTAGCAATATCATTAATTGCACTTTCAGGATCATCTGGATTAGATTCAATAGCCATTTTTTCAACCATTGGAGTACGAGCATATCCTAATTGTGAACAATTTACACGAATATTTCTACTAGCATATTCAACTGCTAAAGACTTTGTAAGACCTACTAAAGCTGATTTAGTCATTGCATAAGCTGCTTCACCAGCATCAGCAACAATATCACCTGTAACACTAGAAGCAATTACAATACTACCGCCACCATTTTTTAACATATATGGAATTACCGCCTGACAAGTATTCCAAACTCCTTTAATATTTACATCGATATGAAAATCCCGAATTTCATCACTCATCTGCTCAAACGGTGCTAAACGACAAACTCCAGCATTACAACAAGCTATATTAATTTTGCCAAATTTTTCAATTGTTATTTTTGCTGCTTCTTGCATTTGTTCTTTATTGGCTACACTACCAACATAACTAATTATTTCTGTTTGAAATTTTTCTTGTAATTGTTTAGCAGTATTTACAACTTCCTTATCAATATCAATTAAACACATCTTAGCTCCATACTTTGCATAAACTGTCGCAATTCCTTTACCAAGTCCAGCAGCTGCCCCAGTTATAATTGCAACTTTTCCATCTAATTTTGCCATATGCTTTCCTCCTCTTTGAAACATTATATTTATATTCTATCCTATTTAATACTAAGATTCAAATTGGATAAAATCATAATACTAATCACTATTTTTTCTAATTACTTTACATGGATTACCAACCGCTACTACATTTTCAGGTATATCTTTTGTAACTACACTACCAGCACCAATGATAGTATTATCACCTATTGTTATACCTGGCAATATACAACAATTTCCACCAATCCATACATTTTTACCGATAATAACCGGTTTTCCCCACTCAATATCAGCTTTACGTTCCATAGCATTTAAAGAGTGACACGCTGTATAAATATGGGTTCCCGGTCCAATTAATGTATGATCTCCAATTCTAACTGGACAAACATCTAATATAACACATCCATAATTCAACATTACATTTTTACCAAGAAAAACATTATAGCCATAATCAACATAAAATGGTGGTTTGATCCAAAAATTACCAGTAGTATTTAACAGCTTTTTCATCTTTCTTGAGCGCATATTAATTTCATTAAAAGCACGTCGATTATATTTAGTACAAATACAGTTGGCTTTTGCCCTATCTAATACTAATTTCCAATTAGCAGGATTATATTTTAGACCATTAATCATTTTTTCTTTTTCAGTCATAGAAGTTCCTCCTAATAATATTATATATTTTACTATAAATAAGTAAAAAGTTGTTTTTAATAAATAAAAAAACTTAAGATAGCTAAATAGCTATTAGCATCTTAAGTTAATCTTCTAAACACGATTTAAACGTACAATATTTTCAATATGAGTTGTATGTGGGAACATATCCACCGGCTGACAAAGATCTACAAAATAATTATGTTCTTGTAAATATTTAATATCACGTGCCTGTGTTGCTACATCACAAGAAATATATATGATTTTTTTTGGATTAGCTTTAATTAAATAGTCTAAAAATTCAGTTGAACAACCTTTTCGTGGTGGATCAACAAAAACTACATCTAAATGTTGTCCTCTATTCACTAATTCAACCATATATTTTCCTGCATCATCACATTTAAATTCAACATTATCAATATTATTTAATTTTGCATTATTATTAGCATCATTAATTGCAGCTTCGACTATCTCCACACCATAAACTTTTTTTACATATTTTGCCAAAGAAAGTGTTATTGTTCCAATTCCACAATAAGCATCTAAAACAATATCATCGTTAGTTAATTGAGCAAATTCTATTGCTTTGCTATATAGTTTTTCTACTTGGATTGGATTAATCTGATAAAATGATTTTAACGAAATCTTATATTTATTATCTAGTAAATAATCATAAATATAACCTTTACCATAAAGAATAACTTCTTGATCACCTAAGATAACATTATCTACACGAGGATTAATGTTTTGGACTACTGTTTTAATCATTGGATATTCTTTGGTGATTGTATTGACTAGTTTTTCAACATTATTGATCTTATTTTGAAAACTTATTAAAACTAACATTATTTCGTTAGTATGATAACCATGTTTTGTTAAAATATGCTTAATATTCCCTTGACGAGCCATTTTATCATAAGGGTGAATTTGTAATTCTTCCATCAACTCTCTTACTCGATTAGTTATAGCATTAGATAATTTATTTTGAATTAAACAATTATCACAAGGAATAATCTGGTTAGACTTTTGTTTATAAAATCCTGTAACTAAATGTCCATCTTTTATTCCTATTGGCATTTGGACTTTGTTTCGATAATACCATGGATCATCCATCATAATACAATCATTTACTAAAACATGACAATTACCAATTCTTTCTAAGCAATCACGAACCCTTTTAGTCTTGAACTTTCTTTGTCCATCAATATTAATATGCTGTAATTGGCACCCACCACAAGCTTTAAACACCGAACATTGTGGTTCAGTTCGATACTTAGAAACCTGATCTAATTCAATCAAGCGAGCAATTGCGTAATTTTTTAAGACTTTAATAACTTTTAATTTACCAGTTTCACCAACTAACATTCCTTTTACAAAATAAGTAAAATTATCAACTTTTACGATACCCTGACCATCATATGTTAAATCTACGCATTCGCCATAAAAATAATCATTTTTCTTCATAATTCCTCCCATCCATCCGCTTTTATTACTCGGATACAAACTTCATATTAAAAATACATCTTAATAATATCGCTTTTTTACTTTAAAAAAGACGAGCCTAGCTCGTCTATTGACCTGATTGATTTAGTGTACTATTAGCACGATCAGTAGCTGCCTGGTCAACCACATTAGCTCCTGTAAAAGTAATTTCATCACTGCTTGGATGTTTAGTACCAAACATTGGAAAATTACTATCACCATTACTTGTCAAAACAAATTCAACATTGTATTGACCACGACCATTTGCAGTACCAAATAAATTACTATATACACTACCTTCTTCTTTTGTTTCACCTAACGAATCATCTAAAGTATGTAAGGCATTTGTTGCTAGTTGAATAGCAGTATCTGAAGTTGTATTATCAATAAAATCCATTGATATTTTAATGATTCGGCAATCAACTTCAATATTAACACTATTAATATTGCCATCTGCTTCAATTGTATCTTCAATACCATCAAACTTCGTTTCATCTATTGCAATTAACGAAGCACAACGATCACCATAAACCGGTCCCTCGTTGCTACCAGCTACAAATACATAAACAATAAAGATAATTATCAACAAAAGAAAGATAATCAATGCAATTTGCCATTTCTTTATTTTAAATTTTCCTTTTTTCTTTTTTTTCATCTTATTTTTACCATTTTTTGAATTAGCTGTAACAGAGCGATCATTTAAAGAATCCTGACCTTGAGAAACAGAAACATTACTTGTATTTTCAAAATCATCATCAAAGCTAAATCTTTTTTGAGACATACTTATCCCTCCTTTGATAATTGTACCAAATATCTTAATATTTGTACATTATGAAATTCTCTGTTTTAATAACTCTACTAATAATTTGTTACTAACTGCAGGATTTGCTTGACCACCTGTTTTTTTCATAATCTGACCAATTAAAAATCCAACTGCACGATCTTTACCATTTCGATAATCTTCAATTGATTGGCTATTAGCATCTAAAACTTCATTAATAATAACAGTTAATTCTTCTGGTGAAGATATCTGTTTCATATTATTTTCTTCAATAATAATTTCTGGATCTTTACCTTCTTTTATTAAAATCTCAAATACTTTTTTACCTTGTTTACTTGAAATTGTACCATCTTGAATATAATTGATCATTTTAGCTAAATATTCAGGTGCCATTTTAGTATCAGTAATAATTAAATTATTTTTATTTAGATATGCTTGCACTTCACCTAACATCCAGTTACAAGCAATTTTGTAGTATTTAGTATGTTTAACTACAGCTTCAAAAAAATCAGAGATTTCTTTAGTTTGAACAAGAATCAAGGCATCAGTTTTAGGAATTTTATACTCATTGATATAACGTTCTACTCGAGATTCTGGCATTTCTGGAATTCTAGCAATAATATCTTCAACCCATTGATGATCTAATCTAATTGGTAAAATATTTGGTTCTGGATAATATTTGTAATCTACAGCATCACCTTTAGCACGCATTACAACTGTTTCTTTTTTATCTTCATCATAACGACGTGTTTCTTGAAGTACTTCACCGCCGCTAATTAATACTTTTTCTTGACGTGCTACTTCGTATTCAATTGCTTTTTGTACATTAGAAATAGAATTTAGGTTTTTAATTTCTGTTCTAGTTCCAAATTTATCACTACCAAATGGACGAATCGAAACATTAACATCACAACGCATTGAACCTTCTTCCATCTTAGCATCACTGACATCAGTAAATAATAAAATTTGTCTTAATTTTTCTAAGTATGCTGCAGCTGCTGCACCGCTACGAATAGTAGGACGGGTAACTATTTCTATCAAAGGAATTCCAGCACGATTATAATCGATTAAAGAATAATCATCAAAATGTAATTGTTTTGCTGTATCTTCTTCCATATGTAAACGTTCAATTTCAATAACTTGCTTTTGACCATTTACCTCAATATTCATTGTTCCATTACGTCCTATTGGATGACGATCTTGAGTAATTTGGAAACCTTTAGGTAAATCTGAATAATAATAGTTTTTACGATCAAAACAAACTAATTCATCAATTTCCATATTTAAAGCACTACATACTCTAATAGCATATTCAACACCCGCTTTATTTAAAACCGGCATTGCTCCTGTCATTCCCAAATCAACAATGTTTACATTAGTGTTTGGTGCTTGACCAAATGTTACCGGGGCACCCGAAAACATTTTTGATTTTGTTTTAAGTTCACAATGGACTTCTAAACCAATAACTGTTTCAAAATTCATCTTTTCTTACCCCTCTCTTGAATATTGATTTGCAAAACCAAGTGCTTGTTCTAAAGCATATGCCGCATTTAATACAGTTTGTTCTTCAAAAACTCGCCCCATTAAATTAACTGCAATCGGCATTTTATCACTAAATCCAGAAGGAATAGAAATACTTGGTGTTCCTGCAAAATTTCCTAGTGCTAAATGATTTTCTAAAATAATATATTCATCTGACAAACGATCATCATTAGCTTCATCTAATTTTGGTGCTACACTACCACTATTAGGTGTTAAAATAATATCATATTCACTATAAATTTTATTTAATTCTTCAACAATTAAACGACGTACTCGTTGTGCTTTTCTAAACATTCTTTCTTGATTTTCTGTTGCTAAAGCTAGGTTTCCTAGAATAAAACGACGTTTAATATGAGCCCCAAAACCATCAGTTCTTGAGTTGATCATTACTTCATCTGTTGAACTTCCAGGCTGGCGGTCACCATATTTAATACCATCTAAACAAGAATGATTACTTGTTGCCTCACTATTTGCAATAATTGTATATGTTGGTAAGATTGCTCTAGCTAAATATTGAGGAATAGTTACTTCACCAACTTCAGCTCCTAATTCTTTTAAAGTTGCAATGACATGTTCAAAATTTTCTTTAATATCTTTATTTCTAATTTCATCACTAACTGTTGTTAAAACAGCAATCTTCATTCCTTTAATATCATTAGTTAAATTTTCTAAATAATGAGGTACTGGTAGATTACTAGAAGTCATATCACGATCATCACGACCTGCTAATGCTTCAGTTACAATAGCCATATCACGAACATTTCTTGTAAATGCTCCCACATGATCTAAACTTGAAGCATAAGGGATTACTCCAAAACGAGAAATTCTACCCCATGTTGGTTTAAAACCAACTACACCACAAAAACCAGCTGGTTTACGAATTGAATCACCAGTATCACTACCTAAAGCAAATGGTACAACACCACTTCCTACTAAAGCCGCACTTCCACCTGAAGAACCACCGGCAATTCTTGATGAATCCCATGGATTGAAAACTGGCCCTGTTAAGGCAGATTTATTAGTACCACCCATAGCTAATTCATCCATACTTGATTTTCCAATTAAACTAATTCCTGCTTCATATAATTTATCAACAACAGTTGCGTTATAAACTGGAATGTAATCTTCAAGCATTTTACTAGATGCTGTTGTCTTAATTCCTTTAGTATTATAATTATCTTTAAACACACCAGGAATTCCTTTTAAAATTTCATTTTCTTTTACATCTAAATTTTCAATATTTTTCAATGCTTCATCTTTAGTAACTGTTACAAAAGCATTAAGTCTTTTTTGTTGAAAATCTACTTCTTCAAATAATTCTTGATAATATTCTTTTACATCAATTTCATGATTAACAAGTTTTTGATGCAATTCTTCAATTGACATTACTTTCATTATTTTACCACCTTTGGAACTTTAATTTGATTATCTTCAACGCATTTAGCATTCTTTAAAACATCTTCACGACTAATAATATCTACTGGTTCATCCTCACGTAAAAAAGTTGTTTCAATTTCATAAGGATAAGCCAACGGTTCAACACCCTCTGTATCAATTTTTTCCAATACAGCAACATGGTTCATGAAGATATCATACTCTTCTATTAACTCAGGCATTTCTTCATCACTGATATTAAACATTGTCTTAAGTCCCAGCTTTTTTAACATTGCTTCTTTATTTTCCATACTTTCCTCCTAATATAATAAGATACTTCTAGCATCTTCACCCTGATCTTTAATAATAATCGCTTCTAATTGATCTTGCGAACTAACTTGTACTGTTATATCAAAGTCATTACTAAACTGTGAATTAACCTCATCAGCAGCCGTTTCAACTAAATAAACCAATTCAGTATAGGTTTTAACATTTACATTAATATTAATTCTCATTGACTGAATTTCACCATCTTTATAACGACCATAACCAACTACACCAACGGCTTCAAATGAAGCGTTCTTCATATTATTTTTAAATATTTCAAACTGTGAATATGTTTCTTCATCAGCTTGTGAAGCTTCGCTGCTTGTAAATAAGTAAGTATGGTAGTCTAATGTTTCAATATCGCCAAGGCTTCCATCACAATAACTTTTTAAAATATATCTTCCATCAATATCACTTTCATTAGTATTGGTTGCATAATAAACAGTTATAAGAAGCGGTTGATTTTTTAATTCTTTAAAACCACTAATAGCATTTTCATCATCTTCATTGTAATTTTGAATTTCTTCATAAAGATTTCTAATTGTCTGTTGTCCAAATTCAACTACTGCAGATTCATCCATATAACTTAACAAAGCATCACCACTAGCATCTGTTGGATCAAGAACAATTGCTAGACTAGCACCTTTTAAAACATAATCATCACCAGATTTTTGATAAAAATCTTGTTCATAGATAGTTGTAATCATATTAGGACTATCGATACCCCCAATAGCTGTTCCAGCTTGATTTTCTAATGTATGAGGATATTTATCAGGATTACTGTCATCACGCTCTACTAATTGAGCAACATTTGAACGAGTTAAATTTTGTCCTTCAGACATATAATAATCATCAGTAGAAAAATACTCGGTTGAAATTGTCTGTAATTCTCGTCCTATCGTTTGAAAATCATCAGTATTTCCAAATGAGTTATAATAATCATCGCGCTTTTCATATCTATCTAATTTTACAATTCGGTAAAAATCTTCATCTAAACTATCAGCCGATGAAACATCATTAGCTGTTTGAGTTTCTACTGTTTCTTTAGCATCACTACATCCCGCTAACAACAAAACTAATACTAATAAAGTAATCAATTTTTTCATATTGGCAGTTTCCTCCTTTATAGAGTGCATTATAACACTATTTTAACTACTTCACCATTTCTAGTAAAGTTTCTTCATTAATTACATCAATTCCCAAACTTTGGGCTTTAGTAAGTTTACTCCCGGCATTTTCCCCTGCTAATAGATAATCTGTTTTTTTAGAGACTGAACCAGCTACTTTACCACCATGTTTTTCAATCAAAGCAGCTGCTTCTTTTCTAGATAAATTTGGTAAAGTTCCTGTTACTACAAATGTTTTTCCATCAAAACGATCATCACTATCTTCATCTTCGATTATTTCCATATTAACCCCATAATTTTTTAATCGCTGAATAACTTCCTGGTTATAAGGATTTTTAAAATAATCAATGATTGCCATGGCACTAATATCTCCAATATCATTAACTTCAATCAACTGAGCATAAGATGCATTCATTAAGTTATCAATACTTTTAAACTTCTTCATTAAGCTTTTAGCAGCCGCTTTACCGACATTACTAATTCCAAAGCTAGTTAATAATTTAGTAGCATCATTATTTTTGCTACCTTCAATAGCATTCAATAAATTATCAGTACTTTTTACCAAACCAATAATTTTTTTATCCAGCAATTCTTGTCGTTTATCGATTAGTCCATAAATATCACTAATATCTTTAATATAGCCATGATTTACTAAAGTTTCAACATAAGCTAGTCCAAAACCTTTAATATCCATAGCATCACGACCAACAAAATTAACGATATTCTTTACTAATTTACTTGGACAATTATCATTAGTACATTTAATATCGGCATTATCACCATAACGAACAGCTGGAGCTCCACAAACTGGACAAGTATTTCCAATATGATATGGAACACTATCTGCAGGTCTTTTTTCTTTGATAACTCGTTTTACTTTAGGAATAATTTCTCCTGATTTATAAACAACAATAGTATCACCTATTCTAATATCTAAATCATCAATAAAATCCTGATTATGCAAAGTAGCTCGAGAAACTGTAGTACCACATAAACGAACTGGTTCAAAAATAGCTGTTGGCGTAATTCTACCGGTTCTTCCTACCGATAATTCTATGTCTAATAATTTAGTTTCTTTTTCTTCGGGAGGATATTTATAAGCAATTGCCCATCGTGGTACTTTTGAAGTTGAACCTAATTTTTGACGATCTGCAAAACTATCAATTTTAACTACTGCTCCATCGATATCATATTTTAATTTATCACGATTTTCACCAATGGCCTCGATGGCCTTCCAAACTTCATCAGCAGTTTTACAAATATAATAATCTTCAATTATTTTAATTCCTTGTTGTTTTAAATATTCATATCCTTCACTATGACTGACAAACTGGCGTCCACGGGCATCTTGAATATTGAAAACAAACATTGATAAATTACGTTGTTTAGTTATGGCACTATCAAGCTGTCTTAATGTTCCAGCAGCACAATTTCGTGGGTTAGCAAATAATTTTTTACCCTTAATTTCCTGCATTTCATTTACTTTTTCAAATGCTTCATTAGTCATATAGACTTCACCACGAACCTCAAGATATTCAATTGGATCTTTTAATTTCTTTTTTACATCCTTGATTACTCGAGCATTAGCGGTTACATCTTCTCCTTGAAGAACACCATCACCACGAGTTACCGCTAAATTTAATTTTCCATCTACATATCTTAAAGCCATTGATAAACCATCTATTTTATATTCAACAACAAATGTTGGATCATCAAGCTGTTCTTGCATTTGTTCAACAAATTCATAAACTTCTTCTTTAGAAAAAACATCTTGTAAAGATAACATTGGTACATTGTGACGAACTAATACCCCGGCTTCTCTTTTAGCACTTCCCCCAACTTTTTGAGTAGGTGAATCACTAGTAATATATTCAGGATGTTTTTTTTCAAGCTCTTTTAATTCTTGCATCATCATATCATATTCATAATCACTTATTTCCGGATCATCTTGATTATAATAACGATCATTATGATATAAAATCTGCTTTTTCAATTCTTCGTATCTATTTAGATCATTCATTATCTCACTCCTAATTAAATCTTTACCATTATACCAAATTACTTTACAGGATAAAACAATAAAAATTCTATATTTACTTAAAAAATCTAAATAATTAGCTTACAACAATAAAATGAGGCTAAAACCTCATTTTCTCCCACAATTCAATTTTCTCTAATGGACTATATTCACTATGAACCATAACTGCCTCATTTATATTTGTTAAAAATTCACCATTAATATTTACCCTTTGATAGCCAATGACAAACCAAAAATCAGTTTTTATTCTCTTAAAATATTCTCTATTAGCAACAAGAACAAATCCATCATCACAATTTAAATCATATGCATATTTAGTTAACTGTTTGATCAATATTCTAATTGCTGGTTTTATCATTTGCTTATTAAATATTCTTACTTGGTAGACTAATAATAGTTTTCCTCTTGAACTATGACTATATCGATATTTACTAGCTAATATTTTCTTATCATCATACCATAAATAAATATCATTATCTAAAATAGTAAATCGATACCGTCTTTGTAAAATATCTTTAGCCATTAAACAATCTTCATCACTAATTACATCATTACTCTGGACTAAATAAAAACCATAATTTTGAGCCAAATACCAATAATCCTCATCGTCAATAATAACAAAATCAGTTACTTCTGGATGATTATTTAAATATTTAGTAATCCCATCTAATTTATCCTTGCCATAAGCAATATTTAAATAAAAATCTTTTAATCCCGCCATTGCCAATAATCCAGGCATATTTTTTTCATTATATGAATGAATCCATGAGCTTTCCATTACGATTTTACTATCAGTAGCAAGTAATAAATTCTTTATTTTTTGCATGGCTAAAGTAGACCAGCACGTATCTACTACATACATATCATAGCTATCTAAATAACTCATATTATATTTCTGTCTATGTTTTTTTGCAGTTTCCAGGTAATATTGCTCGTCATAATGTCCAATTCTTTCAGGATGTAATACCTCATGACCATTATTTTCTGTTGGCGAAATAACACCATCGATATCTAAAAAAACTATTTTAGTCATAGCAAGAGCTCCTTTTTTTAATTATAACAAAAAAAGCACACTTAGTGCTTAATTTGTTAGCTTCTTTAATGCCTTATGATTAGACATCAACGTCTTTAAACCAGCTGGCAATTCAAAAGCAATATCTAATGTTCGGTCGTTGACTTTAACAACAACACCTTTTCCAAAGGTATCATGAACAACAAAATCACCAATTGCCCAATCACTAACTTCATTATTTCCAATCAGTTCTTCTTTACTACTTGCTGTATTGATATAATTAGAAGTCTTAAATCTTGCTTTAGTTCCAACGTGTTTAACCCCTTCAACACCCATTTCATCAATGAAACGACTAGCAATTTTAGGTGAATCAGTTACAAAACTAAAACCTTCACTATCTGTCAAAAATAATTGTTTTTTAGCTCTAGTAAAAGCTACATAAGCTAAACGCCGTTCTTCTTCTAAACCATCATCAGACTCACTTAATGTTCTAAAGCTAGGAAAAATACCTTCTGACAACCCTAAAACAAATACATAATCAAATTCAAGACCCTTAGCCATATGAATCGACATTAAGCTTACATATTGACCATCATCTAATTTATCATTATCAGTATATAAAGATATTTCTTGTAAATAGTTTTCAATTGTCGCTAATTCTGGATTTTGATTAACAAATGTATAAATTGAGTTTTGTAATTCTTGAATATTATTAATTCGGTTATCTTCTAAATCTCTTTTTAACATATCAATATATCCAACATCTTCAATCAAATTCTCAAACATTTGATGTAATGGTAATTTTGATTGTTTTGCAGTTTCAATCGCTTTAACAAATTTTACGATTTCTTTTTTAGCTTTACCTGATAATTTAATTTGATCACTAAATAATGTTAATGCTTCATATAAACTAACCTGGTTATTTAAAGCTACTAACTGAATATTTTCTAGTGTTTTTTTACCAATACCACGAGCAGGAACATTGATGATTCTTTCAAAAGCTAGATCTTCATCATTACATACTAATTGTAAATAACTTAAAGCATCTTTTACTTCTTTACGGCTAAAGAATTTTAAACCACCAAAAATCCGATAGTCAATACCATGTGATATTAGTGATTGTTCTATTGTTCGTGATAAATAATTTGCCCGGTATAATATAGCAAAATTACGATAATTAACACCATCGACTTCACTAATTATTTTTTCAATTTGACCACAAATATAATCCGCTTCATCCTGTTCATTTTTTCCAGTATAATGAATAACTTCAGCGCCACCTGTTTCTTGAGTATAAAGATCTTTTTTTAAACGATTTTGATTTTTTCTAATCAAATTATTAGAAACATTCAAGATATTTCCAGTAGAACGATAGTTTTGATCTAAAATAACTGTTTTACATGGTTTAAAATCTTTATCAAAATCCAATATATAATTAACATCAGCCCCTCTAAAGGAATAGATAGTCTGATCAGGATCTCCAACAACACAAGTAATTGCATATTTTGACATTAATTTAACAAGGCGATATTCAATGTTTCCAACATCTTGAAACTCATCAACATGAATATATTGAAATTTACGTTGCCATTTTTCTAATACATCAGGGTAATTTTCAAATATATATACTGTTTTTAATAACAAATCATCAAAATCAAGCATAAAATGATTTTCTTGATAATCAACATATTCCTGATAAATCTTAGCCTTTTTTATCTCACCTTCAAATTGACCAGCTAATTCTAAGGCTCTTTGTGGTGAAACATTAGCCATTTTATAATTTGAAATAGTTGTTAACATACTTTTTAAACTGATTGCTTTAGAATCAATTGTCAATTTATTATAAATCTTTTTTAACAAAGCTTTTTGGTCTTCTTCATCCATTATCATAAAATTACTTGGATAATTAATAACATTTATATGCTGTCTTAAAATTCTTACACATAATGAATGAATAGTACAAATCAAAGTTCCCATACTATGAGGACCTAATAAATTAGCAACTCTTTCTTTCATCTCATTAGCTGCTTTATTTGTAAAAGTTATTGCTAAAATCTTATAAGGAGCAACACCAATTTCATCAATTAAATAAGCAATCCGGTAAGTTACTACCCTAGTTTTACCAGAGCCAGCACCAGCAATTATTCTAAGATTACTATCTAGATAAACAGCTGCTTCTTTTTGATTTTTATTTAATAATTTATCTAAATCCATTTAACCACCACCATTTTTACATTATATAATATCTTTAAAATAAATGATATATCTTAATTTTCATTTTATTTTAAAATAAAGAGAGAATTGGAAAAGCCAATTCTCTTTATTTATTAAAACTGATGTGAACGTCCGACAATTTCGTTAATATCATCAACACCAAGTTCTACTAGTAAATCTTCTAATTCTTCAATAATTTTTTTACAAGCATACGGATCAATTAAATTTTGGCAACCAATTGCTACAGCACTAGCTCCAGCAGACATCATTTCAATAACATCACGACCGCTTCTAATACCACCCATACCGATTACTGGAATTTTAACTGCTTGACTAACCTGATAAACCATTCGTAAAGCAACTGGGAAAATTGCTGGACCAGAATATCCTCCGGTTTTATTAGCAATAATTGGTTTACCAGTTTTAAAATCAAATCTCATTCCAACTAAAGTATTAATCATCGTAATTCCATCAGCACCAGCACTTTCTACTGCTTTTGCCATTTCAACAATATCAGTTACATTAGGTGATAACTTAACATAAACTGGTACTTTTGAAACCTCTTTTACTCGTCTAGTTAAATCTGCAGCCATTTCAGGATTAGTACCAAATTGAATTCCACCACTATGAACATTTGGACAAGAAATATTTAATTCTAAAGCCCCTACCATGTCATGAGTTGAAATTAATCTAGCTGTTTCAACATAATCCTCAGGTGCACTACCACCGATATTAGCAATTACTTTATCTTGATAAAGCGGTCTAAGTTGTTCTAACTCTTCATTCATTACCGCTTTAACACCAGGATTTTGTAAACCGATGGCATTAAGCATACCGCTAGGTCCTTCTGCAATTCTTGGTAAAGGATTACCATAACGAGGTTCTAATGTAGTTCCTTTAAGCATTATCGATCCTAAAATATTAATATCATAAAATTTTGTAAATTCATAACCAAAGCCAAAAGTTCCACTAGCTGGAATTACTGGATTTTTCATTTCTAATCCTGGCAATGATACTTTTAAATTAACCATTAACAATCACCTCATTACTTTCTAGAATTGGTCCTTCAACACAAATTCGTTTATATGGCTTAGTTTTTACTTTACATGAACATCCCATACAAGCACCAAATCCACATCCCATTCTAGCTTCAAATGATAATTGTCCATTTTCTGGATAATTTAATGCTAATGCATCCAACATTGGTTCTGGTCCACATGTATAATATTGATCAAATGTCAAATTTTCATTTTTTATTACATCAACTACAGTACCATTTGTACCAACACTACCATCCATAGTAGCAATATATACTTTAGAAAATTCTGCAAATTTTTCTTGATAAAAAACATCTTTAGCACTATTAAAACCTAAAACAGTAACTACTTCATGACCAGCTGCAGCTAGTTTTTTACCTAAATTATATAGAGGTGGTGTTCCTAATCCACCGCCAATAAGCAATGCTTTACCATCACGGATTGTAAAACCATTTCCTAAACCAATTAAACAATCTAATTGGCTACCAATTTCCTTATCTTTTAAAATCGTTGTCCCTTCACCAACAACTTTAAAAACAATTACGATATGATTATCATCATAATCACTTATTGACATTGGACGTCGTAAATATGGTTGCAAACTATCGTTTATTTTAATATTAATAAACTGACCTGGGGCACTAATATATTTAGCTCCATCACCCTCTAAAACCATTTCATAGACATCATCAGCAATATTATTAATTGCTGTAATTTTCATCATTCCTTGAAAGTTCGCCATAATTTCCTCCTAAATTTTAGTTATCTTACCATCTAAAACATGATACTTCAATGCCCCAAAACATTTTGTTTGTAAAAATGGTGTATTGGTTGATTTTGACTTAATACTTTCTTTTGTAATTAAATATTCTTCATCAAGATCAAAAACTGCTAGATTAGCCTTATATCCAACCTCTAAATCATGTTTAATTCCAATTACCTTAGCCGGATTAATACTCATACATGCTAATACTGTTTCTAAAGGAATAAGACCTTTTTTTACTAGATAAGTATACATTAAACTAAATGCATGCTGGCTACCAATAATTCCAAAAGGTGCCTTAGAGATATGCTGTTGTTTTTCATTTTCAGCATGAGGAGCATGATCAGTAGAAATTACTGTTACAACTCCTTCATTAATTCCTTCAATTAAAGCTTCAAGATCTTCTTTGCTTCTAAGAGGTGGATTCATTTTATAATTTGGATTTAAATCTTTAATATTTTCATCTGTTAAAATTAAATGATGCGGACAAGCTTCCCCACTTACAAGCGGATTAGTTTGACGTGCTTTTTTTAAAGCCGCAACAGTTTCTTTAGTCGAAATATGACAAATATGATAACGATTTCCTATTTCGTTTGCTAACTGTAAATCACGCATCGCATGTTTATATTCAGAAGCATTATTAATACCAACAAGATTATTTTCTTTAGAAAAATCTCCTAAATTAACACAAGCTCCCGGCTGTAGTTCACTTTCATCTTCACAATGAGCAACAATAATGCTATTAACTGATTTGGCTGCTTTCATTGCTGCTTCCATCATTTCTGTAGATTGAACTCCTCTACCATCATCAGAAAAACCAGCGACGATATCTTCTTGGCTATTTGCTTTAAAATCTACTAATTCTTGACCTTTTAAATCAGTAGTAATTGCACTATATGTATAAGTATGAATCTTAGCATCTTTTTTTACCCGATTAGCAAAATCTCTAATTGTTTCAACATCATCCATACAAGGTTTAGTATTAGCCATTGCTACAATATGACTATAACCACCATATTTAGCACTATTTGTTCCTGTTGCAATTGTTTCTTTGTGTTCAAAGCCCGGTTCTCTTAAATGAACATGAAGATCTACAAAACCTGGTGTTAATAGTTTTCCTTGTAAATCAATTACTTGATCACCTTCATCAATTGATTTTGCAACTTTTGAAATTAATTCATCTTCAATTAATACATCCAATTTTTGTAATTTTCCATGGTAAAATACATTACCATTTTTAAATAATGTCTTAGTCATTGCTTAAAACCCGATTTAATAATGCCATCCGTACATATACACCATTTGTCATTTGTTTAAAAATACGACTCTTTGAACATTCAACAATATCATCAGCAATTTCTACATTGCGATTAAATGGTGCTGGATGCATTATTATTGCTCCTTTCTTCATTTTATCAACTCGTTTTTGATTTAATCCAAACATATCATGATATTGTTCAGTTGTTAAACGCATTAATTCATGATGACGTTCATGTTGAACTCGTAATAACATTACAATATCTACTTCTGATAATATCTTATCAAAATCAACATAGTTGTATCCTGGTTCTTCAAATTGTTTAGGTCCACTTGTATATACTTCCATTCCTAAACGTTTCATAATTTCATAGTTACTATGAGCAACTCGTGAATGAACTATATCACCAACAATTACGATCTTTAAACCTTCAAAATGTCCAAATTCTTCACGAATTGTCATTAAGTCCAATAAAGATTGACTAGGATGATTTCCAGTTCCGTCACCACCACTTACAACTGGTATGCTAATTCGTCCTACTAAATCATTATAATAATTTTCTTTAGGGTGTCTAATTACAACAGCATCACATCCAATTGATTCAAAAAATTTAACAGTGTCATAAAGGCTTTCTCCTTTTTGAACACTAGAATTTGCTGCTTCAAAATTTTGAGTTCGACAGCCAAGATTAAAAGCAGCTTTATCAAAACTATAATGAGTTCTTGTTGATGGTTCAAAAAATAAGTTTGCAACAACTTTTTGACCCTTAAAGTCAACTTTCTTCCCTGCTTTAAATTCTTCTGCTTCATCTAAAATCTGATTGATTTCATCAACCGAGAAATCTTTTAATGTAAATACGTTCATCTGTTTGCCTCCATAAAAAATACCTCTTGCGAGGTATAATTGGGAAATAATATTCATTATACCCCAGTTGCCTTATTTCTTTTTTCATCATATCAAATTAATGTTCATTTGACAATTAATATCCATCAAAAATAAGTTTAATTAAAACAACTAAAGTATTATTATTCATATTTTTTTTGTAGCGCTGCTTCCACACATGGTGGCACTAGTCCAGCGACACTACGATGATGACTAACCATTTCTTTAACCGCTGATGACGAAATAAAAGAATGTGATGGTTTAGTCATTAAAAAAACCATATCTACTTCTTTATCTAAATATTGATTAGAAAAAGCTAATTGTAATTCATATTCAAAATCCATAGTAGCCCGAATACCACGAACTAAAATTTTTGAACCAACATCACGAGCATATTCTACTGATAATTTATCTGAAGCATCAATAATTACATTTTCAAAATCTTTACACGCTTCTTTTAATAATTCTTTACGTTCTGCAACTGTAAATAATCCCTGTTTATTAGGGTTAATACAAATTGTTACATATAAAGTATCAAACATCCTGCTAGCTCTTTCAATAATATCAAGATGCCCGTTAGTAACTGGATCAAAAGTTCCCACATATACTGCAATATTTTTTTTCATTATCTTACCCCGTATTTAAAAATATTTAAAGCAGTAATTCCATATTGATATTTTTTTACTAATTGTAAATTATCAAAGGCTGGAAAAACTACTTCCTTTAACTCTTCAACAACAACTATACAATTATCTTGCAACATTTTTTTATCAATCAAAAATTCTAAAATCCCATTTACCATATTTTTACCATATGGTGGATCTAAAATAACTAAATCAAATTTAATTTTCTCATCAGCAAATTTATGCAATGCCTTTTGATAATCAAGTTTAAATACTTTAGCATTATCAAGTTTCAATAACTCAAAGTTTTCCTTTATAACTTTAAAAGCAGCATATTGTTTATCAACACTATATAATTGATGACACCCTCTTGATAAAGCTTCAATTCCTAAACCACCACTACCAGCAAATAAATCTAAAACTACCCCTCCATCAAAATAAGGACCAATAATATTAAACATATTTTCTTTATTTCGATCAGTTGTTGGTCTAGTCAAATTAGATTTAACTGTCTTTAATTGTCTACTTCGATATTTACCTGCTATAACTCTCATATCTTAAAATTCATATGGTGATAAGTCTAATTGCTTGGAAATATTACCAAAAACAATTTTTGTGATTTGTTCTAGAAAATCATTTAAATTATGATATTTTTGATAATAATCAATAATGACCGGATTTTCACCAATCTCCTTTTTTAATTTTCTAATTTCATTTTTTATCTCTTGATTATCTATATATTGCTCATATTTTTTTAAATCTTCATATTCACTTAATTTATCTTGATATTCCTTCAATAATGATTCAATATCATCATCATGCAATTTCTTTTCAGCTTCAATATAATCAAGATAACGCTGATCTAATTTAATTTGTTCAATTAATCTATCTAATATCTCTTCCACTTTACATCATCATTTCTATCATATTTATTAACATTGATACCTGTTCAATTTTATCAATAAATGCTTTATTCTTACCATCTTTGTACTCTTGAACTAAACGTGAATACTCTTTAGGATATCTAGATAAGATAAGATACCATTTAGGATTATACCGTAAATAGTATCTTATCTGATCATTCATCGTACCATTTTCTTTCATGCTCTGGCTCTTTTCTTTCAATAAAAGTATTAACTACATTCAATACTTTTTCTAAAGAAGTTAAACTGTTAGATAAAGCATTTAAATCAATGTTTTTAATAACATCAATAAGTACATTTAAATTTAAATTACCATTTGTTTTATATGGTTGCCAGAATTTATCATCTTTTCCATACATTACATAAATTTCATACAATTGCTGCCATGTATAGCGGCCATTTAATACATCCTGTTTTATACTAGGGATTGTTTTTAAAAACTCTTTAAACTCATCCATAAAATCACCTAGTATATTATATGTATCTACATTGATTCGGTGTCTAATTTTTGACGATTATAACGAGCGATAATCGCTTGGGCAATTCCGATAGCTACAAATGCTGTAACAGTTGATGATCCCCCTGAAGAAATAAATAATAAAGGAACCCCTGTCATTGGAATCAAACCAGAAACACCACCTAAATTAATTAATAAATGTAAGAAAAAATAAGATGCTATTCCTAATAAAATAATTCTAGATTTATTTTCTTTTATTTTTTGTGAATAATTTAATAATTTAAAAATAATAATACATGTTGGAATTATAATTAGTCCTAACCCGATTATTCCTAATTCTTCATAAATTATTGCTCCAATAAAGTCATTATGGGCTTCAGGGATGTACCCAAATTTTTGAGTCGAATTTCCTAACCCTAACCCAAATAAACCACCATTTTTAAAAGCAATCAAAGCATTAACTAGCTGTTGACTAGTGTTATAAGGATCAGATAGCGGATCTAGCCAGGCAGTAATTCTGCTTACCTGGTACCCTTTTAATACTGTTGTTCCCACAATTAATAAAATAACCGCACATAAAGCAATAAAAGCCCAAACCATTCGTTTATACTTTTTAAAATACTTACGCGGGGTAGCAATAAAACAAACAAAACAAATCCCAACAATTATTACCGTTGTTCCAAAGTCATTTTGGATAATTAACCCTACTAAAGCAGTAATTATTACTAACATCATTGGTAAAAAGACACAATTTAAAAACTTCTGTTTATAAAAAGCACTTTTTACTTCCTGATTTTTAAATCTTCCTTTAACAACAAAAGCTTTATCACTTTCTGTTAAAAAATAACTCATAATTAAGATCATTGCAATTTTCATAAATTCAGCCGGTTGAATACTAAACAAACTGCCAAATTTGATCCAAGCATGTGATCCTTTTGAATCACTCCAAAAAATACAAATAAGCATTAGGAAAATTCCTAATAAAAATAAACGCATTGACGAACTATATGTTATATACCTTGTCTTAAAAACTCGGGCAATAAAAATCATTACCCCCGCTCCGGCAATTACGAAAACAGTTTGACTAATCATATTCTTCAATGCATAAGTCACACCATATCTAGTTACACTTCCTACTGAAGCTGAACCAATCATAATAATACCAAATACTGCTAAAATAAAAGTGCTCAAATAAATACTCTTATCAACACCACGGCTTTTAAATAATTCTTTAATTTTTCTAATTCCAGCCATTTTATTTACCTAAACGAATAAAATCTTGTTCTTTTGCCGCTTTAACAACCTGGTAAATTGAATAATGAGACACTTCATAAAATTCCTTATCAATTTGTTTTTCAGCACTTTTACTATCAACAATTTTTTTAAACTTTTGATATGCAGCCATAAATTCTTTTTTACTAATTCCACTTTCATACGCTTTTTCAACTGTATTATATAATCCAATAACATCGATTATCTCTTCAGTTGACCATGTATAATCTAACGGATAGTTATATTCCATATTCTCACCTCTTAATGTTTTATATTATAACTGAAAATTTATCGATTATCTACAATAACCCAAACAAAAGATAAATATTAGAATATGATATACTAAAGGAGGCGATAATATGAACTGCGGATTTAATTATTCTGGTTGCGGATGCAATAGCTATAATCCTTTTGTTACTAACCCATTTAGTTGTTGTGGATGCAATAGCTGCTCAACTGGTTTTTCTAATTGCGGTTGTAGCTGTGGTAGTTGCGGTGGTTTTGGTTCTACAAACTGGTTTGCAATTGTATTAGTAGTATTTTTATTATTAATCATTTGCGGAAATTCTAGAATTAGAGTCGGATAACTATTTATTTCACCTCATTTTGTGATATAATACTATCAGAATTTTAAATGAGGTGAAAATTTATGATAACAATGCAGGATATAATCGATGATAAAAATAAATTAATTCGTGAAGTTTCTAAAGAAGTAGAATTACCTCTTAGCGATGAAGATCGTAAACTGCTTTTAGATATGCATGAGTTTTTAGTCAATTCTCAAGATCCTGAAACATCTGAAAAATATGATTTGCGACCTGCAGTCGGAATCGCTGCTATTCAGTTAGGAATTCCTAAACGTATGTTAGCTGTTCACGTCTTAGATTTTGATGAAGAAGGAAATGTTACTAAAGCTGATGATTATGCTTTGGTAAATCCAAAAATCGTTTCTTACACTGAAAAAAAATCTTATTTAAAAGATGGTGAAGGTTGTTTATCAGTCAATTATGATGTTCAAGGATACGTACCACGCTACGCCAAAGTTACTGTTAAAGGTTACGATGTTTTAACTGATCAAGAGGTAAAAATTGTAGCTAGAGGCTTTTTATCTATTTGTTTACAACATGAACTAGATCATTTTGAAGGCGTTTTATTCTATGATCGAATTGATAAAGATAATCCATTAATGCCAATTGAAAATGCATTGATTATAAAATAAATACTGATATCATTTTGATATCAGTATTTTTTATTATTGAATTTTAGCAAAAGCTTGTTTTAAATCAGTGATTAAATCTTCAACATCTTCCAAACCAACTGACATTCTAATAGTTTCTTGTTTTACTCCACCAGCTAATCGTTCTTCTTCAGACATTTGAGCATGTGTAGTACTTGCAGGATGAGTAAGTAATGAACGTGAATCAGCAAAATTAGTTACATGAATAAATAATTTAATATTATTAATAACTGTTTTACCACCTTCAACGCCACCTTTAACACCGAATGTATATAATCCACCAAAACCATTAGGGAAATATTTTTTAGCTAATTCATAATTAGGATTATCAGGTAATTCAGCATAGCTAACCCATTCAACATCAGGACATTCATTTAAAAATTTAGCAAGAGTTCGTGAATTTTCAACATGTTTTTTCATTCGAAGTGATAATGTTTCTAACCCTAATAATGTCATATAAGCATTAAATGGTGACATACATCCACCTAAATCACGTAAAGTTTTTGCTACTGCTTTAGTACAAAATGCTCCTTGTCCTAAATTAGCATAAACGATATCATGATATGCTTTATCTGGTGTATTAAATAATGGATAACGTGGATTATCTTTCCAGTTAAAATTACCAGAATCTACAACAATACCACCCATTACATTACCATGACCAGCTAAATATTTAGTAGTTGAATAAACTACCAAATCAGCCCCATGTTCGATTGGTCTAAATAAATATGGTGTTGGTGTTGTATTATCGACAACAAATAAAATTCCATATTTTTTAGCAATGGCACTAATGGCATCAAAATCAAGCATATCACCATTTGGATTTCCTACAGATTCAACAAAAATAATTTTAGTTTTATCATTAATCAATTCTTCAAGAGCTGTTAAGTCTTTAGGATCTACAAAATGTGATTTAAATCCCATTCCTGTCATTGTTCCTGATAAAGATCCAATTGTTCCCCCATATAAGTTGTTAGCAGCAATAATTTCATCACCACTTTGACAAACTGTCATGATCATTCCCATGATGGCTGCTGTTCCAGAAGCAAAAGCTACTGCATCAACACCACCATCTAATGCTGCCATTCTTTTTTGTAAAGCATCAACAGTAGGATTTGATAATCGTGAATAAAAATATCCCCCTTCTTCTAATGCAAAAATTCTAGCTGCTTGATCAGCATCTTCGAATGTAAAAGCATTTGATAAATATAGTGGCAATCCTGTTGCTTTTGTTACTGGGTCAGGTTGTTGCCCGGCATGTATTTGTAGTGTTTCAAAACCATATTCTTTATTATCCATAATAATTCCTCCTAAAATTGATAAAATTGTATCATAGATATTATCATTTTTCTATATATAATCTTGGATTTAATTATTTATCTACAAATTAAAAAAGACAATAAATCCAGTTAGCTAATCAACTGAATTATTGCCTTTAATAATAATCACGTACTATATTAACCATATCTTCTATATATAATCGAGCCCCATCAATTACACATTGATCAATTTCTTTTAACTGCTTAAATGTTAATTTAAATGAATATTGTTCTCTCATCAGTGGTAAATTAGTTTCCTGACATAATTTAATCATATTGGTCATTTTATGATCATTTAAATAGAAAGCATTAAATAGTGCAATATTATGGACATTTTTTCGATCTAAATTTTTAATAAAATTTTCTAATTCACTATCTTTTCTTACTGAATCATCAAAACCAATCAGTAATAAATCAATAGTAGCATTTTTATCAAAATCATTAATTGATTTAGCATATGTTTTAACCCAGCGAGCCATCGCTTCGGCCACTGGTTTAATATGTTTGGATTTATTCGTATATATTACTTCTACTCTCATCGATATCACCATTTTTATTTTAAATTGCTAATGTGAACTATATGTTAACCATATTAAAATTATAAACGATAAATTTTTTCAAATCTATATTTTAATTATATAAATCAAAGAATGTGGCACAATATTATTTGAGGTGTAAATAATGGTCAAAAAAATCATTTTAATTGTTTTTTCACTCCTTTTCCTTAGCAGCTGTGTCAAAGGAGATGTAAATATTAAATATACTAATCTAGAAAAAGCTAATTTAATTATTGAATTATTATGCCAGAAAGAAATACTTTCTACATATGATACAACATTAGAAGATATTCAAAATAAACTTGCAGTAAACCAGTTAAAAAACTGGCAAATTAAAGAATTAAACGAATCAATCAATGGTGTAAGTTATGCCGGTTTTGCTCTTAATGCCCCAGATAATATTAATAACATGCTATTAAATTATATTAGTTATGATCAAGAAAATAATACCTATCAAGTACTATTTCCTAAAGATCTTATTGACAGTTTATTAAATAGCAGTGAATTACAAGACATCAATAATTCATCTCTTTTATCTTTAGAAAATATGGGATTAGAAATTAATTTAAAAATTTCTCTACCGGGTAAAATCACGGAAACTAATTACGGTAACATAAACAACAACGAAGTTAAAATCAATTTATTAGATTTTATTACGCAAAAACAAACAACCGAAATTAAAATCACCTCTAGTAAACAAAATTTTGATAGTCGCCTAATAAATATTCTTTTAATTATTATTTTAGTAACATCTTTATATTTCTTATTACGAAAAAAGCATTAACTACTTTTTTTTAATGTCTAAAAATGTTAGAATGTGTTCGTAATAAAGGAGAATAAAATGAAAAAGAGAAATTGTATTATTGGACAATCTGGAGGACCCACAATAGCAATTAATGCAAGCTTAGCTGGTATCATCCATAAAGCAAAATCAACAGCAGAATATGAAAATGTCTATGGAATGATCAATGGTATTAAAGGACTTTTAGAAGGCCGTTATATGGACTTATTAAAAGAGTTTGATACCGGAGAAAAAATTAATGCTTTAAAACAGACTCCAGCGATGTATTTAGGATCTTGTCGTTTTAAATTACCTACATATAAAGAAAACGAAGAAACTTATGTCAAATTATTTGAAATCTTAGAAAAATTAGAAATTACTGATTTTTTCTATATTGGTGGTAATGATTCTATGGATACTGTTATGAAATTAGATGATTACGCTCAATCAATCAATAGCCCAATTAAATTTATCGGTATTCCTAAAACTATTGATAATGATTTAATGGGAACTGATCATACCCCTGGTTTTGGTTCAGCAGCTAAATATGTTGCTTCATCAATTCTAGAAGTAGTTCATGATAGTTTAATTTATCAATTACAATCAGTTACGATCATTGAAATCATGGGACGTAATGCTGGCTGGTTAACTGCAGCAGCAGCATTAGCTCGAAATGAATATAATGATGCCCCTGATTTAATTTATCTACCTGAAGTTGTCTTTGATAAAGATAAATTCTTAGATGATATCCGTGAAGTATTTAAACGTAAACGTTGTGTTGTTATCGCTGTTAGTGAAGGAATTAAAGACAAAGATGGTCATTTCCTTGATGATAATTCAAAATACGCTAAAAAAGATGCTTTCGGTCATGTTCTTCACTCAGGAACTGGTAAAATGCTTGAATCCTTAGTATTTAAAGAATTCCAATGTAAAGTACGTAGTATTGAATTAAATGTTCTACAAAGATGTGCTATGCATATTGGAAGTAAAACTGATTTAAATGAATCTTTTGTAATTGGTCAAAAAGCAGTAGAAACTGCAATGACTAAAAAATCTGGTCAAGTAATGGGATTTAAACGAATTTCTAATAACCCATATGTTATTGACTATATTTCTACTGATGTTCGTGAAGTAGCTAATTTAGAACAAAAGATTCCTACTGAATGGATCAATGATGATCATAATGGTATTACTAAAGAACTATATGATTATTTATTCCCATTAATTCAAGGTGAAGTTCATATTACTTATAAAAATGGTATTCCAGCTTATTATAGCTGCAAACATTTAAATCATTAAAATAGTGGTTAATGCAACCACTATTTTTTTAACCATATTTTTTTTAATAAACTTACCGCTTCATCAATATCACTTTCTAGGATTCCAGAAAATGAAAGTGCTAATTGATTACTACTGTTTTTAGTAACATTTATATTATTCCTTTTAGCAGTTTCAATATAATAATCTATTAAATCATCTTCTATTGCCATTGTGATTTTAAGAGCTGTTTCATATAATTCAAAATGATGATTAGGAAAAGCTTTCTTCAATTCATTTAATAAATGATTTCCTTTAAAACGATAGTGCTTACGCAAACGTTTTAAATGCCTAGCTAATTGACCATCTTCAATATACATTGCTAAAGCTAATTGTTCTAGTTTTGAAGCAGTTTGATGATAATCATTAACTTTTAAAAGAAAATCACTTACTAAATTATTTGGTAAAACCATATAACTAATTCTAATTGATGGTAACAACAATTTAGAAAAAGAACCAATATAAAATATCCGATCATTATCTAATTTAGACATCGCATCAATTGGTTTACTATTAAACTTCAATTCACCATTATGATCATCTTCAATTATATAAACATTATTAGCACGAGCATAATTAATAATTTCTAATCGTCGCTGTTGTTTAATAGGATGACCATGATATCCCCCTGAAGAACTATTTAAATAAAGCAGTTTTAAATTAGTCCGCTGCAATCCTTCAATCGTTATTCCCTGATCATCAACTGGTAGTTTAACAACTTGCATATGGCAGTCATGAAAAACCGCTTCAGCCTGTTTAAAACCGCCTTCTTCTATACCTACTAAATTATCTTTTTTAAATAAACTGCAAATATGATATAAAAGAATTTGAAAACCAGCTCCAATGATATAATGGTCAACTGGTCGACTCAATCCTCTAAATTCATGACAATATTGCTGTAAAGCTGCTCTTAAAGCCTTTTCCCCTAGAGGATCGCCATAGCACATTAAATCATCAGTTTGATTCAAAGCTTTTTTTATGTATTTTTTCCAAATATCTAAATTAAAACTTTCATTATCGACTAAACGTCCACTAAAATCATAACGATAGGTATGATTATCTAATGCTAATGAATTTTCTGCTTTAACTGTTTTTTTTGATTGATTTTGATATTGAACATCAACAAAATAACCAACTTTTTCTTTAGCAAAAATATATCCTTCGACCAATAATTGTAAATATGCGCTTTCTACCGTTGTCCTGCTTACATCTAAACGTTTAGCCATTTGTCTAATTGATGGTATTTTTTCCTGATATTTTAAATAACCATTTTCGATATCATCGATGATTGTTTGATAAACTTGTAAATATTTATAATCTTTCATAATCAGTCCCCTTTAAAATTATTATAAATAACAATTTTTTCCATGACAATGAAATAAATTTATTATTTCTCTACCATCTTTTCATAAATAGTGGTATAACTAAAAAAAGGATGTGAATTTATGAGTATTAAAAAAAGTGTTTTAGAAACAATCGGAAAAACACCATTAATTGAAATAGAACGTTATAAAGCAGCAAAAAAAATCAATAATAACCTATTTGCGAAAGTAGAATTTTTCAATCCTGGTGGCAGTGTCAAAGATCGTGTTGGTCTAAAATTAATTAAACAAGCTTATCAAGATGGATTAATCAATGAAAAAACTACTATTATTGAACCAACTAGCGGAAATACTGGCATTGGTTTAGCAATTGCTTGTGCCATCTATGGTAATGAGTTAATTTTAACTATGCCAGAAACGATGTCAATTGAAAGACAAAAATTATTAAAAGCTTATGGTGCTAAAATCGTACTGACTTCAGCCAAAAAAGGAATGCAAGGTTCGGTTGATAAAGCTAACGAATTAGCTGATAAAATTGAAAACAGTTATATTCCTGGTCAATTTGTCAATCCTAATAATCCTCTAGCTCATCAAGAAAGCACTGCTTTAGAAATCATAGAAGATTTTAATGATGACATTGATTATTTTGTTGCTGGTATTGGTACTGGTGGAACTATTACTGGAATTGCTCGGGTTTTAAAAGAAAAGTATCCAGATATTAAAATAGTTGGAATTGAACCTGAAGATTCGCCATTAATTTCTAAGGGAAAAGCTGGTCCTCATGATTTACAAGGGATTGGAGCAAATTTTATTCCTGATATTTTAGATTTAGATTTAATCGATAGTATTATTACCGTTTCTAGTGAAGATGCATATCAAGCATCAAGATTATTAGCTAAAAAAGAAGGTTTATTAGTGGGTATTACTGCTGGAGCTGCTTTACATGGTGCTAGTAAATTACCTGGTGAAGATAAAAATATTGTTGTTTTATTACCAGATACTGGTGAACGTTATTTATCAACTGAATTATTTAAATAAAAAAGATGCCATGGCATCTTTTTTATGTTATTACTATTTGTTCATTATTTTTTTCTAATAGATAGACATGCTCTATATCATCTAATGTTTCTAAAAAATCACTTAAATCCGTCGGAGTAATAACTATATGATCAACTATAGTACTTGTTTTATTTATCTCGATATCATTAGCTAACAAGGCATAATAGACTAATTCACTGCAATATAAAGCACTATCATCATAAGTTGTCATACTATAATCATAAGGCGTATCTAAATAATCTAAAGCTCGATTTAAATAATTTTTTATGAAATTTTTATCTTCATTAAAACGATATCCGGTTAACGCTTTTAAATAAGATTCTTTTTTTAAATTAGCCATCTGATCAAGAGTCCTGATTTTCACCCCGGTAGAGTTGCTATCTAAAACCAAAATTTCATCTTTAGTTTGATAATGATTATTTATCTCTTGATAATATTTATCATCAACAGTAAATACTTCATTGAACTGCTGATATGTCCCTAAATAAAATATTGAATGTTTCCAACGGCCTGGAATAGCATATGAACTTAAATAATTAGAATTTTCAATATTAATAATATCCCCCGTTTTAAATAGTTCAATATAGCTAGTTAGTTCGTCGTATTCAATTACTTCAGGTTCTAAAGTTGTTGTCTTAGGTAAAGCAACTTCTTGATCCTGGTTTGATTTTAAATTTGATAAACTAACTACACTTAACAACAAAACAACTATTCCTAGTAGAAACAATCTTTTTTTCATCAACTCATCCTTTAATTTTTAATCATACTTAAGGCAACACGATGTTTTTTTACATCAACATCAATGACATATACTTCAACAATGTCACCTATGCTTAGTTTATCCAAAGGATGTTTAATTCTTTCATTAGAAATCTTAGAAATATGGACTAAACCATCATTTTTTAACCCAATGTCAACAAATGCTCCAAAATCAACAACATTTCTAACTGTTCCTTCTAATTGCATTCCTGGTTTTAAATCTTCAATTTTTAAAATGTCTTTTTTCAATAATGGTGTTGGATAAGCATCTCTTGGTGAACGATTAGGTTTAATAAAGCTATCAATAATATCATCTAAAGTATAAGAATCAATTCCTAAATCATTAATTACTTTTTCTTTATCAATTGTTTCTAATTTTTCACTAATTTCTTTAGAACCAAGCATACTTGTATCAGCGTTGATTAGCTTTAACAATGCTTTAGCTTGATTATAGTTTTCAGGATGAATAGCTGTAGCATCAAAAGGTTCATTAGCACCTGGTATTCTTAAAAAACCAATTGCCTGCTGATATGTTTTAGCACCTAACTTACTAACATTTTTTATTTCCATACGATTAGTAAATTTACCATGTTCATCACGATATTTAATAATATTTTTAGCTACACCACTATTTAAACCTGAAACATATTGTAATAATGAAGCAGAAGCAGTATTAATATCAACACCGACACTATTTACCGCCTTTTCAACAACAAAATCTAGCTGTTCTTCTAATAGCTTAGGATTAATATCATGTTGATATTGACCAACACTGATTGCTTTAGGTTCGATTTTAACAAGCTCAGCTAAAGGATCTTGTAATCTTCTTGCAATCGATACTGCTGAGCGTTCTTCAACTTGAAAATCTGGAAATTCCTCTTTAGCAAGTTTGCTTGCAGAGTATACTGAAGCACCAGCTTCAGAAATTATCGCATAATCTACATCAAGATGATTATCTTTAATTAATTTAGAAATAAAAGCTTCACTTTCACGGCTAGCTGTTCCATTACCAATAGCAATAATTTCAATCTGATATTTTTTAATTATATCTAATAAAATTTTCTTTTCTTTATCGTAATTATCTTTAGGAATCGTAATAAATACTTTATCAATTTTTAATACTTTTCCGGTTTGATCAACTACTGCTAATTTACAGCCAGTTCGATATGCTGGATCGACTCCTAAAACCATCTTATCTTTAAGCGGTGCTTGCATTAATAATTTTTCTAAGTTTACTGAAAAAACTTTAAGCGCCTGTTCACTAGCTTTTTCTGTTAATTCATGACGAACTTCACGTTCAATTGATGGTAATAATAATCGATTCAAACTATCTTCAACAGCTTTTAAAATATATTCATTAACGCTGCTGGTTTTATTTCTAGTTACACCTCGATTTATATACTGAATCAAAAATTCTTTATCCATCACGATATTTACAGTAATAACCTTCTCTTTTTCAGCACGATTTATTGCTAAAATTCGATGTGAAACAATTCGATTTACTCGTTCATGGAAATCATAATACATTTCATATACTTTATCTTCATCAGGATTTTTCTTTTTTACTTTAGTTTCAATTGTTCCTGATTTATACATAATATCTTTAACAAATTTTCGATATTTAATATCGTCACTAATTACTTCAGCAATAATGTCTAAAGCTCCCTGGATAGCTTCAGCTTCGCTTGTTACTTTATCATTTAAATATTTTTTGGCAACTTGTTCAATATCACCATTTGGTAAACTTAAGATCCATTTACTCAATGGCTCTAATCCCTTAGCTTTAGCTTCAGTTGCTTTAGTTTTTCTTTTTTCTTTATAAGGACGATATAAATCTTCAACGATATTTAATTTAGTTGCCTGTAAAATATCTTTTTTTAACTGGTCTGTTAACATTCCCTTTTCATCAATTAAACGAATAACATCTTCTTTTCGTTTCAATAAATTAACCTGATATTGATAATATTTATCAATGTCTCTGATTTGATCTTCGTTTAAACCACCAGTAGCTTCTTTACGATAACGTGCTATAAAAGGAACTGTATTTCCTTGCTGTAACAAAGATAATACTGCTTCAACTTGTTTTTTTGTTATCTCTAATTCGTTTACTACTAATCCAATAATTTCTTCGTTCATATAATCTCCTTTGAAAAATGTCTGACCACTCTATTTTACTTTAAAATTACAAATTATCAACTAAAATTATACGTTAGCTTTACTAAAATCACGACCTAGATAATATTCTTCAATAGTATAAATAATATCATTATATATTTCTTTATCTAACAATTCTTTTGCTTTTTCTATCGTTACAAAACAATAATCAGTGTGTTCATCGGAAAGGCGAACATGATCATTTTTTGGAATACATAAAAAGCCGATTCCAACTGTCTGATAATCTTCTCTAATTTTTGTAAATGTGTAAGCTGGTTTAATTATTACAATATCTAATCCTGTTTCCTCCTTTAACTCTCTAATCAAAGCCTGATTAGGTGTTTCTCCATATTCTAGTCCACCTCCAGGCAATTCCCAAAAACCTAGTCCATCTGTTGATGGTTTAACTCTTTTTAATAATAAAATCTTATTATCTAATACGACAATACCTTTTACAGTTATGTGAAATTTTACATTTTTCATGCTCTACCTCCTAATTATTTACTATATCATAACACTATTATTATTAAAATTGTTTAAAAAATACAACTAATAGTGTTATAATTATTTTCGAGGTGATTATAATGATAGATTTTAAATCGGAAGTACTAAAAATAAAAGATCAAATGCTTCAAGATATAAAAGATTTATGTGCTATTCCTTCAATGCAAGATGATAGCACGGTTGCTTTATTTGCACCTTATGGTGCTGCCAATCGTAAAGCGCTCGATGCCATGTTAGAAATTGGACGCCGTGACGGTTTTGAAGTTCAAGATGTAGATGGACATGCGGGTCATATTGATATTGGTAGTGGTGAAGAAACTCTAGGAATTTTAGGACACCTGGATGTTGTTCCAGTAAATGAAGCTGGTTGGGATACTAATCCTTTTGAAGTAGTTATTAAAGATGGTAAATTATATGGCCGTGGTGTAGCTGATGATAAAGGACCTTTAATTGCTAGTTACTATGCTGCTAAAATTGTTAACTCATTAAACATTCCAACTAAAATGAAAACTAGAGTTATTTTTGGATGTAACGAAGAATTAGGTAGCAGCTGTGTCAAATATTATTTTACTAAAATGCCTTATCCAACAATGGGATTTACCCCTGATGCTGGTTTCCCAGTTGTTTATGGTGAAAAAGCTGGTTGCAGTTTTGAAATAACTGGTAATGTTGAAAAAAATGGTTTAATTTATCTATGTGCAGGATCACGACCTAATATTGTTCCAGAAACTTGTGAAGCAATAATCGAAGGAAATCATAAACAATATGTTGATTCTTTCCAAAAATTTCTAAGTAGTAATAATTTAACTGGAACTATCGAAGAAGAAGGAAATCATACTAAACTGGTTTTAAAAGGAAAATCAGCTCATGCTAGTACCCCTGAAGAAGGTATTAATGCTGTAGTTTATTTATGCAAATATTTAGCTACTGTAGTTGATAATAAAGTAGTTGATTTTGTATTGGAATATCTTGATGATTACCATGGTAAAAAATTAGGAATTGATTTTAATGGGGCTATGGGACCTTTAACTATGAATCTTGGTGTTATTTCTTATTGCAAAGAAAATTTAAAAATAACTTTAGATTTACGTTGTCCTCATGATATGGATTTTGATAAGATGATTGAAAAATTCCAAACAGCCTGCAGTAATTATCAATTAAACGAAAATCATGATATTGGTAAAGCTTTATATATTGATCCTAAATCTAAATTAGTTTCTACCCTACATCAAGCATATGTTGATGTTTCAGGTGATACTAATTCTAAACCACAAGCAATTGGTGGCGGAACTTATGCTAAATCAATGCCAAACTGTGTTGCTTTCGGCGCTGAATTTGAAGGTGAAGATAATTTTATTCATGGAAATAATGAAAATATTAAAATTGATTCGTTACTTAAAGCAACTGAAATTTATTGCCATGCAATTTATAATTTAATAAAAGCTGATTAAAATCTCGTTACGAGATTTTTTTCAATTATATAAACGGAGTATATTAATGAACAACTATATAAATAATTTGCATCCTGAAATCAAAGAATATTTTAAAATCTTATCACCAGAATTTCCAGATTGGTTAGTTGATTACATCGATACACTGCCGATGCAAAGATTGAAGGATATTAGTATGAACTGCGGTTTAGATTATTGTAAACTTTTTAATATCCAATACTGGTATTCAACCCTTGACCATAGTGTAGCAGTAGCATTAATTATCTGGCATTTTACTCATGATAAAAAACAAACTTTAGCTGGCTTATTCCACGATATTGCTACTCCGGCTTTTAAACATTGTATTGATTTTTTATACGGTGATACGCTAGTACAAGAGGCAACTGAAGAAAAAACAGCGCTAATGATTTCAAATTCAAAAGAAATCTGCACATTATTAAAAAAAGATAATATTAAAATTGAAGATGTTATTGATTATCATATATATCCAATTGCTGATAATGATACTCCTAGATTAAGTGCAGATCGCTTTGAGTATAATTTTTCTAGCGGTCTTAGTTTTTACCGGATTTGGCAATTAGATACAATTAAGGAAATCTATCAAAATATTGAAATACTTGTTAATGAAGATAATATAATTGAGTTAGGATTTACTGATTTAAAAGTTGCCGAAAAATACATAGATACTGTTTGTAAATTATGGCCTCAATGGATAAGTGATAAAGATCGAACAGCAATGCAGTTTATAGCAGATATAATAAAATCAATGAATTTTAGTGACTATTTAACTATCGATGATCTTTATACGCTTTCAGAAAGAAAAATAATCGAGAAGATTTTAAATTGTAAAGATGATTATCTTAAAAATAATTTTATTAGATTTCAAAAAACGATTTCATTTTATGGCAGCAATTCTTTTCAAAAAGATAAGTATTGTATTAATATCGATGTTAAAAAAAGATATATTACTCCACTAGTTAAACATAATGGTAAAATATATCGTATCAATGATATTTCATTAAAAGCCTCAAGAGATATTGAACAATATTTAAATCTAAAGCATTTTAAATATACTGGCTTTAATTTTGATTTTAAACCCTATAAATGATTTAAAAGACTACAAATATTGTAGTCTTTTAATAACGTTAGAAAATAAATGCTCTATCAATTAACTTTAAAATGGTGCCGGAGCCAAGAATCGAACTTGAATTTCATGATTACCATTCATGCGTTCTGCCATTGAACTACACCGGCATGGTGCAGACAGCGAGAGTTGAACTCGCACGAGCTAATGCCCACTACCCCCTCAAGATAGCGCGTATACCAGTTTCGCCATGTCTGCATTTGGCCTTCTTGCCGTAAGTAGATTCTATCAAATTATCAAAAAAAAATAAAGACTAGAATGCAAATTCTAATCTTTTTTTCCTGTCTTAATTGATTCTAAATCATTTAAGTCATATGGTGTTAATTGATAAACATAATAATTTAACCAGTTACTAAATAATAAATAAGCATGAGAACGCCATTTAACCAATATTTCATTATTTATATCATCATTACGATAATAATTTTTAGGCATCGTAGCATCACTAGAAATTGCTAAATCCCTTTTATATTCTTTATCTAATGTATCAGGATCGTATTCTGGATGACCGGTAACAAAAAAACGTGATCCATCCTTTTCAGCAATTAAATAAACACCAGCTTCTTTGCTTTGAGCTAAGATATCTAAACTAGCAACTTTTTCAATATCTTTTGCTAAAACAGTTGTATATCTTGAATGAGGTGCATAAAATTGATAGTCAAAGCCTCTTAATATCTTACGTTTCATCTTTTCAATATTAGTACTATGGAAATATACTCCGGTCAATTTTTCATCTAATTTATGTTTTGGAATCCCATAATAATGATACAATGCCGCTTGCGATGACCAGCAAATGAAAAAAGAACTGAAGACATGCGTTTTGGCCCACTCTAAAATTTCTACCATTTCTTGCCAATAATCAACTTCTTCAAATGGCAATTTTTCTACTGGGGCTCCAGTAATAATCAAACCATCATAACTTTTATCTTTTATATCTTTGAAAGTTTTATAAAAAGCCAATAAATGCTCTTGTGAAGTATTTTTAGATTCATGACTGGCCATATGAATCCAGTCAACTTCTATTTGCAAAGGTGTATTTGAAAGCATTCTTAATAATTGCGTTTCAGTTACAATCTTAGTTGGCATAATATTCAATATTAAAAGCTGTAACGGGCGAATTTCTTGCGATAAAGCCCGATTTTCATCCATAACAAAAATATTTTCTTCTCTTAATATTTTACTAGCTGGTAAATCATTAGGTATTTTAATAGGCATAAGCTAACCTCCTAACATAAACATTAGTTTACCATAACTTAATAAATATTTTAAGACTAAAACGCAATTAATTCATTAAAAATCTGAATAATATAAGCATCACTCATTCCTGATAAATAATCAATTATACTTTTAATCATCGCTTGATCATCATTAATAAAATCATATATTACTTTATTTTGATATATTTCATTACGTTTAAAATATTTCATATTACTATATTTTTCTAACCAATGAACAAAACCATTAATAGTATTAGGAAACTGTTCTTTATCTTTAAGTAACTCATTAATTAAGTTAGTATTTGAATCCTTAGCTATTAAATCATACTTATAATAAAAATCAAAAATTGAATGTAACATTAAACTAACATAATCACTATGGATTTTAACACGATCAATTATATATATATTTTGATAATTAAATTTCATAATAGTTTTCATTATTTCAAATGCTGTTTTAGATAATGCAATTCCATCATCAGGATTACTATTTTTGCATACATCTTGAATGAAATAATTAACTATCGTTCCATTATTGATTGCATTGAATTGATAGTCTTCAGAAAGCTGATTCAATGACATTCTTAAGACTTCAACTTTATTTTCTTTTAAAACTTTTAATCGCAACGCATCTTCAATATCACGAGCTAAATATGCTATTTTATCAGCAACCTTAACAACACAACCTTCCCATGTAAAAGGATTATATTGACCGGGTGTTAAATAATCGTTTAAATCTATCGCTTGATCACGTTTTTTTATTTTCATTTGCTGCATCTCACCACAGTGTGAAATAATACCATCTCTAACAGCATAAGTTAAATTTAGATTATGACGTACATGTTCATCATCCTCTAATGTTTCAATATTGTCAATAAAATGCAGACTATTACGTTCATGCCAAAATGAATCTAACCCATTACTTTTAGCAATATCATTAATGATTGTTTCACCACCATGACCAAAAGGTGCATGACCCAAATCATGGCCAACAGCAATAGCTTTAGTTAATTCTGTATTTAAACCTAAATAATTTGCAATAGTATAACTAATTGATTCTACTAAATTTACATGTTCACTACGTGTACAAACATGGTCGTCTTTAACTGCGAAAAAAACTTGAGTTTTATGTTTAAGACGACGATACGCTTGAGAAAAAATTATTCTAGTATAATCACGACCAAACTCACTACGTAAATCACTATCACGCTGATAAATCGGTGATACTCGTTTTATTGCTAATGAATAATTTTTATTGTTTTCATTCATAGCCTCATTAATAAATAAATTTTTTGTCATTTTAATACCCCTTTTTTATTATATATTTTATGTAATAATAGTACAAATCAAGAGCGTATTTTAAAGTTAAAAAAAAGGTTTTAAAAAAGGAAAGTATAACATCTTTCCTTTAAAATCTATTTAGTTAATAAACTAGCTGCTGCTTTATCAATAATAACTGTAACATCATCATGATCTTGTAAAGCACTTGCAGGTACATCTACAGTTTTTTCACCTTCTACTAATACTTTAATTGGTGCAGCTTTATTTTCACCACAAGCAACTAATAATAATTTTTTAGCAGCTAAAATATTAGAGATACCCATTGTAATTGCATGAGTTGGTACTTCATCAATATTACCATTAAAGAATAAACGAGCGTTATCTTGACGAGTACTTTCTTTTAATTCAATCATATGAGTTACTGAATCAAAAGCAGTTCCTGGTTCATTGAATCCAATATGACCATTTGATCCAATTCCTAATAATTGGATATCCAATTGATTGTTAGCTAATAATTCGTTATAGTCATCACAGCTTTTTTGAATTTCACCAGCACCATTTGGTACATGAACATTTTCAGGATTGATATCAATATCTTTAAATAAATGTTGTTCCATAAAGTAATGATAACTTTGAGGATGTGTTGGTTCTAAACCAAAATATTCATCTAAGTTAAATGTTTTAATGTCTTTATAAGAAGTCCCGTTCTTCTTATGATCTTCAATCATCAATTCATATAAACGAATTGGAGTTGATCCTGTTGCTAATCCTAAATTTGCAGTTGGATTATTTTTTACTACTTCCAACATTACTTTTGCAGCTTCTACGCTTGCTTCTTCATAATTTTCTACTATAATTACTTTCATTTTACGTCCCTCCGCATATATGATACTATTTTTAAGCATTTTGTTCAAGCTAATAGACAGAAAATCAGCTCTTTTTTATCTATAATCATTAATAGTTTATTACTATTCTAAACAATAAATTATAATTAAAAATAAGTTAAAAGTAAAACCAATAATTCTTTATTTTTTTCTATAAATAAGGTAAAATGAATATGTATATGGAGGTGTTTTTATATGATAAAAGGTATTGGGGCTTCTAGTGGTATTGCGATAGCAAAAACCTATAAACTAGTTATGCCAGATTTAACAGTAACTAAAGTTACTGTAGAAGATGTAGATGCTGAAATCAAAAAATTTGATGACGCTATGTCACAAACTGCAAAAGAGTTAGAATCAATTAAGGAAGCCGCATCAAAAAATCTTTCTGCTGAAGAAGCTGCAGTATTTGATGCACATGCATTAGTACTTCAAGATCCTGAATTAAAAACTCAAGTTGAAGACAAAATTAAAAATGAAAAAATTAATGCTGATGCAGCATTAGATGAAGTTGCAAATACTTTCATCATGATGTTTGAAAGTATGGATGATCCATACTTTAAAGAAAGAGCTGCTGATATTAAAGACGTTTCACGTCGTTTATTAGCTAATTTATTAGGAAAATCATTACCTAATCCAGCGTTAATTGATGAAGAAGTTGTAATCATTGCTGATGATTTAACTCCATCTGATACAGCCCAATTAAATAAAAATTTAGTTAAAGGTTTTGCTACTAACATTGGTGGAAGAACTTCTCACTCTGCAATCATGGCTCGTTCATTAGAAATTCCTGCAGTTGTTTCTTGTAAAACAATTACAGAAGAAGCTAATGATGATGATATGATTATCTTAGATGGAGAAGCTGGTGTTGTAATTATCAACCCAACTGATGATGAAATCAAAGAATATGAAGCAAAACGTGAAGCATTCATTGCATATAAAGAAGAATTAAAACAATTAAAGAATGAAAAATCAGTTACTGTTGATGGACATCAAGTTGAATTAGTAGCTAATATTGGTTCTCCTAAAGATATTCAAGGTGTTCTTGATAACGGTGGTGAAGGTGTCGGATTATTTAGAACTGAATTCTTATACATGGAATCAGCTGAATTACCTACTGAAGAACAACAATTTAACGTTTATAAAGAAGTATTAGAAGGAATGAACGGTAAACCAGTTGTTGTACGTACATTAGATATCGGTGGAGATAAGAAAATCGAAGCTCTTCCATTACCTGAAGAAATGAATCCATTCTTAGGAGTACGTGCGGTTCGTTTATGCTTCCAAAGAGAAGATATCTTCAGAGTACAATTAAGAGCATTATTAAGAGCATCAGTATATGGTGACTTAAGAATTATGTTCCCTATGATTGCTACATTAGATGAATTTAGAAAAGCTAAAGGAATCTTAATGGAAGAAAAAGAAAAATTAGTTAACGAAGGTATTGAAGTTTCTGATACATTCCAAGTTGGTATTATGATTGAAATCCCTGCAGCAGCAGTATTAGCTGATCAATTAGCTAAAGAAGTTGATTTCTTCTCAATTGGAACTAATGACTTAGTTCAATATACATTTGCAGCTGACAGAATGTCTTCTGGTGTATCTTACTTATATCAACCATTCCATCCATCAATTTTACGTTTAGTTAAACACGTAATTGAATCAGCTCATGCTGAAGGAAAATGGACTGGTATGTGTGGAGAAATGGCTGGAGAAGCTATCGCAGCCCCATTACTAATTGGTTTAGGATTAGATGAATTCTCTATGTCTGCTACTTCTATTTTATCTCAAAGAAAATTAATCAGATCAATGAAAAAATCTGAAATGGAAGAATTAGCAGCTAAAGCAATTAACTGCGGAACTATGGATGAAGTAGTTGCTCTAGTTAAAGAAGCAGTTGATTTATAATAAGTAAAAAGTCTCGCAAGAGACTTTTTCTTTTTGTTAAAATAATATAATGCATTAATATTCTTTAAAGCTGATTTTTATAGTGAGAATCCCCTAAAGTTCCCCCTAAAAAATTTTGTAATCTACCTAAATTATTTATCTTTCAAATAAAAAAAGGCCCTAGAAGGGCAAAATGGATACATTGTAAAAAGCATATATCGTTTGATAAAGAATTCTAGATAATAAAAAAGAAGAACCGGCAGCTAGCTATTGTTGCACGTAAGTACTATCGTCGCCGTTATGATGCTTAACTTCTGTGTTCGGAATGGGTACAGGTGTGTCCATCATGCTATCGCCACCAGATCTTCTTTTTTTCAAGTGTCTTTTTCAAGATCACTCAAAACTAGATAATAGCAAAGCTCTTCGTCTCTTTCAAGTTTCTACCGCTTCTGGTCAAGTCTTCGACCTATTAGTATCAGTCCGCTGAACATGTCACCATGCTTGCACTCCTGACCTATCTACCTTATCGTCTTTAAGGGGTCTTATATACTTTCGTATTGGGAAGTCTCATCTTGAAGTGGGTTTCACACTTAGATGCCTTCAGCGTTTATCCCTTCCATATTTAGCTACCCAGCTGTGCCACTGGCGTGACAACTGGTCCACCATTGATATGTCCATCCCGGTCCTCTCGTACTAAGGACAGCTCTTCTCAAACTTCCTGCGCCCACGACAGATAGGGACCGAACTGTCTCACGACGTTCTGAACCCAGCTCGCGTACCGCTTTAATGGGCGAACAGCCCAACCCTTGGAACCGACTTCAGCTCCAGGATGCGATGAGCCGACATCGAGGTGCCAAACCTCCCCGTCGATGTGAACTCTTGGGGGAGATCAGCCTGTTATCCCCAGGGTAGCTTTTATCCGTTGAGCGACGGCCTTTCCATTCAGCACCGCCGGATCACTAAGCCCGACTTTCGTCCCTGCTCGACTTGTGGGTCTCGCAGTCAAACACCCTTTTGCCTTTGCACTCTGCGCTTGGTTTCCATCCAAGCTGAGGGTATCTTTGGGCGCCTCCGTTACTCTTTGGGAGGCGACCGCCCCAGTCAAACTGCCCACCTGACACTGTCCCGTCACCAGTTCCATGGCATCCGGTTAGAACTCCAATACACAAAGGGTAGTATCCCAACAGCGACTCCTCACACACTGGCGTGCATGTCTCTCAGTCTCCTACCTATCCTGTACATCCTGCATCAAAGTCCAATATCAGGCTGCAGTAAAGCTCCATGGGGTCTTTCCGTCTAGTCGCGGGTAACCTGCATCTTCACAGGTACTAAGACTTCACCGAGTCTACAGCTGAGACAGCGCCCAAATCGTTACGCCTTTCGTGCGGGTCAGAACTTACCTGACAAGGAATTTCGCTACCTTAGGACCGTTATAGTTACGGCCGCCGTTTACTGGGGCTTCAATTCTGTGCTTCGCTTGCGCTGACACTTCCTCTTAACCTTCCAGCACCGGGCAGGCGTCACCCCATATACGTCGTCTTTCGACTTAGCATAGAGCTGTGTTTTTGGTAAACAGTCGCTTGGGCCGTTTCACTGCGGCTCATATCTCTATGAGCACTCCTTCTCCCTAAGTTACGGAGTCATTTTGCAGAGTTCCTTAGCTATAGTTCTCTCGCTCACCTTAGGATTCTCTCCTCACCCATGTGTGTCCATTTTCGGTACGGGTTACTGTATGATTAGCACTAGAAGCTTTTCTTGGAAGCTGGCTTCAATGACTTCTGTACTTGCCTCAGCTTTCCATACGCATCACGCCTTCGCCTTTATGACAGCCGGATTTGCCTGGCTGTCAGCTACCTCGCTTGCACCTGCTTTTCCAGCAGCAGGATCACCTAGCCTTCTCCGTCACTCCTTCATTCATACCGTAAGTACAGGAATATCCACCTGTTGTCCATCGGCTACGCCTCTCGGCCTCGCCTTAGGTCCCGACTTACCCAGAGCGGACGAACCTTCCTCTGGAAACCTTGGGTTTTCGGTGCGTGGGATTCTCACCCACGTTCCGCTACTCACACCGGCATTCTCTCTTCTATACGCTCCAGCGCTCCTTCCGGTACGCCTTCGCCGCATATAGAACGCTCCCCTACCACTTGCTTGCGCAAATCCATAGCTTCGGTAATATACTTAGCCCCGGTAAATTATCGGCGCAGAGTCATTCGACTAGTGAGCTGTTACGCACTCTTTAAAGGATGGCTGCTTCTGAGCCAACCTCCTAGTTGTCTCGACATCTCCACATCCTTTTCCACTTAGTATATATTTTGGGACCTTAGCTGATGGTCTGGGCTGTTTCCCTCTTGACACTGGACCTTATCACCCACTGTCTGACTGCCGAGGATGTTTATGTGTCATTCGGAGTTTGATTATATTCAGTACCCCGGGATGGGGCCATCACATATTCAGTGCTCTACCTTCACATCACTTGCCTCGACGCTAGCCCTAAAGCTATTTCGGGGAGAACCAGCTATCTCCGGGTTCGATTGGAATTTCACCCCTAGCCACAGCTCATCCGCCAACGTTTCAACGGGGGTCGGTTCGGTCCTCCATCGGGTTTTACCCCAACTTCAACCTGGCCATGGCTAGATCACCCGGTTTCGGGTCTACGACATGCAACTTTCGCCCTCTTAAGACTCGCTTTCGCTTCGGCTCCGCATATCCTGCTTAACCTCGCTCCATATCGTAACTCGCCGGTTCATTCTACAAAAGGCACGCTATCACCCTTTAACGGGCTCTAACTTCTTGTAGGCATATGGTTTCAGGTTCTATTTCACTCCCCTCCCGGGGTTCTTTTCACCTTTCCCTCACGGTACTGGTTCACTATCGGTCACAGAGTAGTATTTAGCCTTGCCAGATGGTCCTGGCTGTTTCCGACAGGATTCCTCGTGTCCCGCCGTACTCAGGTACTGTCTCGGACTTCCTCACTATTTCGGCTACGGGGCTGTCACCCTGTTTCGCCGGACTTCCCATTCCGTTCGCCTATAATGTCTTCTTGCCCTTTTTTGACAGCCCTACTACCCCGGCTCTTGCCGGTTTGGGCTCTTCCCCTTTCGCTCGCCGCTACTTAGGGAATCATTTCTTTATTTTCTCTTCCTTCAGGTACTTAGATGTTTCAGTTCCCTGAGTCTCGCCTCTCTGGAGCTATCTATTCACTCCAGGATACCCGGTCTCTATCCCGGGTGGGTTCCCCCATTCGGATATCGACGGCTCTTGGCATGCTTACTGCTCCCCGTCGCATTTCGCTGTTTGCTGCGTCCTTCTTCGCCTCTCTGTGCCTAGGCATCCGCCATACGCCCTTTCTTACTTTACCTTCTTCGGTGTCGCTTGATCACTTTCTATCTTCAACTTCTTCTCGTTGTTTCTTAGTTTTCTTCGACTTTCTTAGAAAGACCTTGATATCTCTTTATCTCGATCTTCTCTCTTTCGCTTTTCTATTATCCAGTTTTCAATGATCTCTTCCTGAGTTTCCCTCAATGAGGTCCACTCAAAACTAAACAGAATCTCCACACTTGCTTTCTCCTTAGAAAGGAGGTGATCCATCCCCACGTTCCCGTAGGGATACCTTGTTACGACTTCACCCCAATCATCAATCCCACCTTAGACAGCTCCTCCCTTTCGGTTAGGCCACCGGCTTCGGGTGTTATCAACTCTCGTGGTGTGACGGGCGGTGTGTACAAGGCCCGAGAACGTATTCACCGCGACATTCTGATTCGCGATTACTAGCGATTCCATCTTCATGCACTCGAGTTGCAGAGTGCAATCCGAACTGAGAACGGGTTTCTGGGTTTCGCTCCGCCTCGCGGCTTCGCTTCCCTCTGATCCGTCCATTGTAGCACGTGTGTAGCCCAGGTCATAAGGGGCATGATGATTTGACGTCATCCCCGCCTTCCTCCGGCTTGTCACCGGCAGTCTCGCTAGAGTCCCCAACTTAATGATGGCAACTAGCAACAGGGGTTGCGCTCGTTGCGGGACTTAACCCAACATCTCACGACACGAGCTGACGACAACCATGCACCACCTGTCTCGGATATATCTATCTCTCCATCTCTGGAGCCTTTATCCGGATGTCAAGACCTGGTAAGGTTCTTCGCGTTGCTTCGAATTAAACCACATGCTCCACCGCTTGTGCGGGCCCCCGTCAATTCCTTTGAGTTTCATTCTTGCGAACGTACTACTCAGGCGGAGTACTTACTGCGTTAACTGCAGCACTGGGATCTGACTCCCAACACTTAGTACTCATCGTTTACGGCGTGGACTACTAGGGTATCTAATCCTATTTGCTCCCCACGCTTTCGGGACTGAGCGTCAGTTGCAGTCCAGATCGTCGCCTTCGCCACTGGTGTTCCTCCATATATCTACGCATTTCACCGCTACACATGGAATTCCACGATCCTCTCCTGCACTCTAGCTGCCCGGTTTCTCTGGCACACTGAAGTTAAGCTTCAGCCTTTCACCACAGACCCTTGCTGCCGCCTGCTCCCTCTTTACGCCCAATAATTCCGGATAACGCTCGCCACCTACGTATTACCGCGGCTGCTGGCACGTAGTTAGCCGTGGCTTCCTCATAAAGTACCGTCACTCACATATCATTCCCTATATGTGCCGTTCTTCCTTTATAACAGAAGTTTACAGAACGAATTCCTTCTTCCTTCACGCGGCGTTGCTCGGTCAGGGTTCCCCCCATTGCCGAAAATTCCCTACTGCTGCCTCCCGTAGGAGTCTGGGCCGTGTCTCAGTCCCAGTGTGGCCGGTCACCCTCTCAGGTCGGCTACGCATCGTCGCCTTGGTGGGCCGTTACCCCTCCAACAAGCTAATGCGCCGTAAGCCCATCCTCTACCAGTCCCGTAGCACTTTTAATACAGTTATCATGCGATCTCTGTACCTATGCGGTCTTAGCTGACGTTTCCATCAGTTATCCCCCTGTAAAGGCCAGGTTGCTTACGTATTACTCACCCGTTCGCCACTCGAGCCCGAAGGCTCGCGTTCGACTTGCATGTATTAGGCACGCCGCCAGCGTTCATCCTGAGCCAGGATCAAACTCTCCATTGTCTTATCCTTTTCAAAGCCTCTCGGCTTCTGCTCTCTTTTTATCTATTAATTGACGTGTGTTCTTTTCGATTCTGTTCAGTTTTCAATGTCCTCTCCGGCTCTTTTGCCGACTAGTTTATCCTACACTCTTTTCTCTCGTTTGTCAATTCTTTTTTTTACTTTTTTCGCTCGGCCCTTCCTTTGAACCTCGCTCCTTCTCTCGAGTGCCCTATTAATCTACCACATCCTCTTTACTTTGTAAATACCTTTTTTTACTTTTTTTAAAAAATTTCTTTACTATCTAAAATAATTGTTACTGGACCATCATTTACTAGTGATACTTCCATCATTGCTCCAAACACTCCAGTCTCTACCATTACACCTTTTTCTTTTAACTGTTGATTAAAGTATTCATATAAAGGTTTAGAAATATCTGGTTTTGCCGCTTCAATAAAACTTGGTCTCCGTCCCTTTTTACAATTAGCATATAGTGTAAATTGTGAAATTGATAAAATACGTCCCTTTACATCTAATAATGACAAGTTCAACTTATCATTTTCATCTTCAAAAATACGTAAATTAATTAATTTATCAACCATCTTATCTACAATCATTTTATTATCACTATCAGTAATACCAACTAAAACCATAAAACCTTTGTCAATACTACCAACTACTTCATTATTTATTTTTACATTACTTGAACTTACCTTTTGAATAACTAATCTCATTTAATACACCTATCTTTCAATATCTAAAAATGCTATAATCATTATAACTGATTTTTAAAGTGAAAGGAAGATACTAATGTCTACTACTCTTGCAAATAAAATGAGACCAAAAAAATTATCTGATATCATTGGACAACAACACTTAGTAGGACCAAAATCAATCCTTACTAAATTTGTTGAAAAAAAACATCCTTTTTCAATTATCCTTTATGGTTCACCAGGATGTGGTAAAACTACAATTGCAATGTGTCTAGCCAATGATTTAAATATTCCATACCGTTTATTTAATGCTTCAACTGGCAATAAAAAAGAAATGGATGCAATAATTGCCGAAGCAAAACTTTCAAATGGTTTATTTGTAATTATTGATGAGGTTCACCGTTTAAATAAAGCTAGACAAGACGACTTGCTTTCCCATGTTGAAAGTGGCTTAATTACTATTGCTGGCTGTACAACAAGTAATCCATATCATTCAATCAATCCAGCAATTAGATCTCGCTGTCATATTCTTGAAGTCAAACCATTAACAACAAATGACATTATTGATGGATTAAAGCAAGCACTATCATCGTCTGAAGGCTTTAATAATGAATATACCATCGAAGACTCTGTTTTAACTAAAATTGCTAAAGCAAGCAGTGGTGATATTCGTTTTGCATATAACTGTTTAGAAATCTGTTCTATCATTTGTGATAATAATCATATTGATGAAAATGTTTTAGAAGCAGCCATGATCAAAACTAATGTAATTTATGACCATGATGAAGATAACTATTATGATACTTTAAGTGGTTTACAAAAATCAATTCGTGGTAGTGATCCTAACGGTGCTATGTTTTATCTAGCTAAATTAATTGAAACTGGTGATTTTGAATCATTACAAAGACGATTAATGACGATCGCCTATGAAGATGTTGGCTTAGCTAATCCTAATGCTTGTATGAGAACCGTAATCGCCTTACAAGCAGCTAAAACAATCGGTTTTCCAGAAGCACGAATTCCATTAGCTAGTGTTATTATTGATCTATGCTTATCACCAAAATCTAAATCAAGCGAAGCTGCAATTGATAGTGCAATCAGCGCTACTAGAGTACAATCATATCGAACTCCAGAATATTTAAGAATGACTCCTGTTGGTTTACAAGAAGATGAAAAATATGATTATAATCGACCTGAATTATGGGAATATATCCAATATCTTCCAAATGAACTAGCAAATCAACAATTCTATGTTCCTTGGATGACTAGTAAATATGAAAAAGCGTTAGCTGAAAATTATCGTCGTATTTTAAAACATGGTCGTACTAATAATATTAAAAAACTCAATCAAAGCAAAAAAGCTGGCTAAATTCCAGCTTTTTCTATTCAATTTCCATACCACTATGAATCAATACTAACTGTTCACCCATAATTTCTTTCATTATTGCAAACGCTTCTTTTCCGGTACAATGTCCGGTATAAAATACTGCGGGTACTTTAGTTAAGATATTAGCAGTTTCTTTAATCATCGTAATTTCATCTTGATCATATGGTATTTTTTTGATCATATGAAAACCACTAATAATTTTATCTGGATACTTTTTAAAAATCTGATCATACCGTTTTAATATATTAACAATACCATTATGAGCACAACCGGAAAATAAATACGAACAATTATTTTCATTTACAACTAAACACTGTTCATGATCAAAATCATCTTGAATCAAAACACCATTTTCTCTTTTTTTCAATCTTTGATTAGTCTGTGGCCAAAATTTACGATCAGTAATATTTGAAAATATAGTTAATTCATCATCAATATTAAGCAAATCATCAATGTAAACCATATTTGACAACAATAAAATCTTTTTATCAATTCCAATATAAGCCGGCCCATTTTCACGAATACTATAATAATCATTCACAGCATTTTTTTGGATATAAATAGTCGCATTAGGATTAATTTTAACAAATGATAAAATACCACCACTATGATCGTAATGACCATGACTTAAAACTACAATATCCACTTGTTTTAAATCAATCCCCAATTGTGTCGCATTTTTTATAAAAGCATCACTAGCTCCAGTGTCCATTAATATCTTATGCTTTTTAGTTTCAATATAAAAACTTAAGCCATGTTCATATAAACAATTGCTACTTCCAGGAGTATCTTCAATTAAATTAATTATTTTCATTTTTAATACCCTGTTTTTTTAAATACCCTTTAACTTCATCAACAGTACTATCAAAATCATCAAGATTAACAGTAAACCAGTTCACTGGCACCTGATTATTAAACCAGGTATATTGTCTTTTAGCATAATTACGCGAATGTTTCTTTATTAATTCAATAGTTTCTTGTAAAGTTTGCTTTTTATCATAATAAGCAAACCATTCTTTATACCCTATTGCTTTCATGCTCTGTAAATCACTTGAATAATTTTTTTCCATCAATGATTCAATTTCTTTTAATAAACCTTGTTCCATCATTAAATCAACACGTTCATTGATTCTTTCATACAACAATTCACGATTTAATGTTAATCCAATAAATTTAGCATCATAGATCATTTCGTGTTTTTGTTTAGCTAAAGTTTCACTCTTTTTAACTCCAGTACTTTCATAAATAGCAATTGCTCGCAATACTCTTTGACGGTTATTTGGATGCAATTCTTTAGCACTCAGTTCATCAATTTCTAATAAGTATTGATATAATTGTTCATTTGTATAATCTTGATATTTTTTTACATATTCTTGATGTTCAATTTGGCTATCACTAAACTGATAATCATAAAGAGCTGCTTTAATATATAGTCCTGTTCCTCCAACTATAATTGGCAGTTTATTACGCATAGTTATTTCTTTGATTTTCTTTCTAACTTCATCTTGAAAATCTTTAACACTATAACTTTCATCAGGATTTTTAATATCGATCAAATGATGAACTACCCCATCCATTTCCTGCTTTGTTACCTTAGCTGTACCAATATCCATTGTTTTATAGATTTGCATTGAATCGCCACTAATTACTTCGCCATTAAAATACTTAGCCAAAGCTACACCCATTTTAGTTTTTCCTACTCCCGTTGGTCCAACAACAACTATTACTTTATCCATTACGCTACCCGTTTAAACAATTTTTCAATTTCATAACTAGAATAATAAACTAAAGTAGGGCGACCATGAGGACAAACATAAGGGTTATCACAACGCATTAAATTATCAATAATATTTTGCATTCCTTCATTTGATAAATGGGTATTACCTTTTAATGACGCTTTACAACTCAATGTGGCAATCGCATGATCTTGTAATTTAACAACATCGACTTTATTATCTTTTAAAACCTGATCAACCATGTCTTCAATAAAAACCTGTTCATCAATATTTTGCATCCATAGTGGTAGTTGTTTAATTACATATCCACAATTACCAAAAACTTCTAGATTAATTCCAACCTGGCTCAACAATTGTTTTCGCTCTTCAATAATCAAAAATTCACTTAATGGATATTCTAATGTAATCGGTACTAATAAATCACGCATTGATAAATTTAAATGCTGATACTTATCTAAAAAATATTCGTAATTAATTCGTTCTTGTGCTGCATGTTGATCAACTAAATACATACCAGTTTCATCTTCACAAATAATATATGTACCATGTACCTGTCCTTTTACAAGTAGTTTCTTTTTCATTAATTTTTCACGAGATTCAACCTTAGTTTCAACTACTTGCTTATCAGGTACAATATATTCGATATTTTGTTCTTGAACTAAATTATAATTATTTTCTTTATCCACAACTTCATTTTCAATATTATCAAAAGTTTCGTTATTTTTATCATCTACATGATTAATATTTTCATTGTCTGTATTTTTTAAAATCGGCTCGATTTCATCTTCTACATCATAGTTAAATTCAAAAGCTGGCTGTTCAATATTTACTTTTGGTTTTTTATAATCAGCTACTGCATTATAAGTTAAATTAACATTTGCAAGCGCCTCGCTTATTCCTTGATATATTAATTCTTTTAATTTCATTTCTTTTGAAAACCGTACTTCTAATTTAGAAGGATGAACATTTACATCTACTAAATAAGGATCGATTTCAATATTAAGAATTGTAATCGGATAGCGTTTTTCAGCCAAATAACGTGAATAAGCATTTTTAATACTATCAATACTAACCTTATTTCTAACTACTCGTGAATTAACCATTGTAATCATATGATTCCTACTAGCACGATTTACATCAATTTTAGAAATAAATCCAGTTATATGAAATTCATCATCACCAAAATCAACCGGAATCATCGCTTTAGCAACATTCAATCCATAAATATTAGAAATTACTTCTAATAAATTACCATTACCATTAGTCTTATAGATTGTTCGTCCATTATGAACTAATAAAAAAGCAATATCTGGATGTGATAAAGATAACCGCTCTAAATAAGTTTGAATATTAGCAAATTCTGCATTCGTAGAACGTACATATTTTAAACGAGCTGGAACATTTTGAAATAATTTTTCAACTTTGATATTAGTTCCTTTTTTACTATCACTTTCTTTATTTTCAATATATTTACCATATTCATAAACCACACTAGTCCCTATTTGACCAGTACTAGTCTTTAATTCAAAATGACTAATAGAGGCAATTGATGGAATAGCCTCGCCACGAAATCCTAATGTTTGGATACAAAACAAATCCTGATCATCTTTGATTTTACTAGTTGCATGACGACTAAAACAAAGCAAAGCATCTTCTTTGTCCATTCCATCACCATTATCAATAACTTGAATTAATTTTAAGCCACCTTCTTCAATAATTACATCGATCTTGCTGCTATTGGCATCGATACTATTTTCAACTAATTCCTTAACAACATTCGCAGGTCGTTCGATTACTTCACCCGCTGCTATTTTATTAGCTAAAATATCATCAAGTTGTCTTATTTTTTGCATTTAATCACCTGCTTTCATTCAATTTCTTTAACTCGATTAAAGTCGATAAAGCATCAATCGGTGATAATGTCATTGGATCAATTCCATCAAGATATTTTTCTACCACACTAGGTGAATTTACTGGAACTTCTTTTAATGAATCATCACTCAAATGATTTTCAATATTGTTCTCTTCTAACGCTTCTAATAATACATTTGCCCGGTTTAAAACTTCATCTGGCAATTTTGCTAGTTTAGCAACATTTACACCATATGATTTATTAGAACGTCCTGGTTTAATACGATATAAAAAGACTAAATCATCATTTTCAATCGAAGCACTAGCATGGACATTTTTTATTCCTAAATTCTTATCTTCTAAGAATGTTAATTCATGATAATGCGTTGAAAATAATGTAATGCATTTAATTTTAGTTGCAATATATTCAATCATTGCTTGAGCGATAGCCATTCCATCAAATGTAGCAGTTCCTCGTCCAATTTCATCAAAAATAATCAATGAATTTTCAGTAGCAAAACGTAAAGCATTATTTGCTTCTAACATTTCAACCATAAAAGTTGATTGTCCAGATACTAAATCATCACTAGCGCCAATTCTAGTAAAAATCTGATCAAAAATTGGTAAATTAGCCTGACTACAAGGAACAAAACATCCAATTTGGGCCATTAAAGCAATCAAAGCAATTGAACGCATATATGTTGATTTACCACCCATATTTGGTCCAGTAATCATTAAAACAGGATTTTTACTATCAATGTCGACATCATTTGCAACATAACTGCCTTCACTCATAACCCGTTCAATAACCCCGTGACGTCCATCAGTAACATTAAATATCTTTTCATGATTAAAAATAGGTCTTACATAACTATTTTCACTAGAAATCATTGCAAGTGATTGGAAAACATCAATTCGAGCAATTACTTTTGCAACATCCTGGATTAGATGAACATCTTTTTTTATTGTATTTCTAATTTGTGTAAAGATTGCATATTCTAGTTTAACCATTTTATCCTGAGCGTTTAATAACTTTGATTCCATCTCTTTTAATTCCGGTGTAACAAAACGTTCTGCGTTGGCTAAACTTTGTTTACGAGTATAGTTAAATTCATCTTTTACTAATGATAAATTTGCTTTAGTCACTTCTATGTAATAACCAAAAACACGATTATATCCTACTTTTAACCCTTTAATTCCAGTACGATCACGCTCTTTTTGTTCAAATTCAATAAGCCATTGTTTACCATGATTACGAATGTAACGAAGTTCATCTAACTCCTCATTAAATCCTTCTTTAATGATATTACCTTCTTTTACAGTTAATGGCGGATTATCAATGATTGCCTGGTCAATCAAATTAATAATATGATTTAAATCTATTAAATGATTAGCTAAATCATTTGTAAGCGGCTCATCTAATGATAATAGTTGATTTTTTAACTCCGGAATTACTTTTAAAGAAGCACTGATCCATTTCAAATCACGAGCATTTATATTACCAAAAGCAATTCGAGAAGATAAGCGCTCTAAATCATAAATATCTTTTAAAATCTCTTTGATACTTTCTCTTTGAATAAAATAATTAGTAAAAATTTCAACTACATCTAAACGTTGTTCAATTTGCTGTTGATTTAAAAGTGGTCTTTCAATCCATTGTTTAAGCATTCTTGAACCCATGGCTGTTTTAGTATGGTCTAATAACCAGTATAAACTACCATATTTATCATTACTTTTAGAGCCTGTTGTTAATTCTAATGCTTTTTTGGTATATTGATCCATTACTACATAGTCTTCATTTTTTATTTCTTCAATGATTTGTAAATGCTCTAATTCTCTTTTTTGAGTATCTAATAAATAGTTCAATAATAAAGATGCTGTTTTAATTTGTTTTAAATCATTTATCTTAGAAAAAATCTTATCATATTTTTCATTATATTTATCATGAGGAAATGGGGAATTTAAAATATTGTCAAAATTACGAATTTGATCAGGTAAAGTCACTAGCTCTTTAACTGCCATTGTTTCTAATTGATTCATCAATAACTTTTCTTTCTTTTCAATATTTACAACACTAAATTCTCCAGTTGTAATATCACAAAAAGCTAAAGTATAATTAAAATCAAATTCTTCTAAAGCGGCAATATAATTATTTCGATTATTTGTTAATGATTCATCAAAAATTGTACCAGGTGTAATTATTTGAACAACACCACGTTCAACGATCCCTCTTTTACCTGGTTCTGTTAATTGTTCAACGATAGCGACACGATGTCCATTATCTACTAATTTTTGAATATATCCACTTGCGGAATGAAAAGGTACCCCACACATTGGTACTCTTTCTTTAGCACCCGCATTTTTACCAGTTAATGCTATTTGTAATTCTTTGGAAACTAAAATAGCGTCATCAAAAAACATTTCATAAAAATCCCCCAATCGAAACATAACGATTGAATCTTGATTTTCTTCTTTAATAGATAAATACTGCATCATCATTGGACTATATTTTTGTTTCATAAATCAACCTCATTTCTAAAAAAATCATTTTCTATTATAACACAAGAATTATTAAAAGAAAAAAGGCTTCCGCCTTTATTTAATAAAATTTTCATCAATCGTTATATTATCAAATTCATCCCACGATTCCATTTCATTTTTTGTTTCAACCCTAATAGTAGTTTTACCAACTACACTTAATGAAATCTCTTTTTCAACTTCAATGACGACTTTATCTTCTAAACAATTAACACCTATACATTTAGGTTCTTGATTACATGTAGCAATCAATTCATCTTGATCATTAAAACTGCGCTGTTCTTTTTTTACTAGATCAAGTTCATTTAAATAACTTACTGTTTGTTTTAAAATATTACTATCATCACGATAGTTATACCACAAGTGAACATCAAAGGTTCCTAAGACTACTGGTTTATCATCTCTAAAAGTTGCATTATAGCGATGATTAGTAATCCAGCAGCCTAAAACCTTATCAAAATTACTAATTTCAAAAGGATATTTATTAATAGTCCTTTTCTTTCCCTTAGCAATTACTGCTTGGGTAATAATCTCACGAATATTATTTGCCATGTTCTCACCTAATTTAATATATGTAAGGTAAGTAAAAAAATGTACTAAAAAGTGGAATATTTATTAGATTTGTCTAATTTAAAAGGTACTTCTAAGAAGTACCTTTAATTTTGATGACCATTTGAAGATGTTGAATCTTTTAAGACAACATCATGTGCTCCACCTTCAACGATACTTGTTGAAGATACAAGAGTAATTTTAGCTTTTTTCTGTAATTCAGGAATTGTTAAAGCACCACAATTACACATTGTTGATTTGATTTTACTTAAAGTTAAACCAACATTATCTTTTAAGCTACCTGCATATGGTACATATGAATCAACACCTTCTTCAAAAGAAAGTTTAGCATCTCCACCCAAGTCATAACGTTGCCAGTTACGCGCACGAGCAGAACCTTCTCCCCAGTATTCTTTCATATATTGACCATTAATACTTACTTTATTAGTTGGAGATTCATCGAATCTAGAGAAATAACGACCTAACATGATAAAATCAGAACCCATAGCCAAAGCTAAAGTCATATGATAATCGTGAACAATACCTCCATCAGAACAGATTGGTACATAAATACCAGTTTCTTTAAAGTATTCATCACGAGCTTTAGCAACTTCAATTGTCGCTGTTGCTTGGCCACGACCAATTCCTTTTTGTTCACGAGTGATACAAATTGATCCACCACCGATACCAACTTTGACAAAATCTGCACCAGCTTCAGCTAAAAATCTAAATCCTTCAGCATCAACAACATTTCCAGCTCCAACTTTTACACTGTCACCATAATGTTCTCTAATCCAATCAATAGTAATTTTTTGCCATTCAGTAAATCCTTCAGATGAATCGATACATAAAACATCTGCACCAGCTTCAATTAAAGCCGGAACACGCTTAGCAAAGTCACGAGTATTAATACCAGCACCAACTACATAACGTTTAGATGCATCTAATAATTCATTAGGATTTGATTTTTTAGTTTCATAATCTTTTCTAAAAACAAAATATGCTAATTTTTGATCATCATCAATAATTGGCAAAGCATTTAACTTATTGTCCCAAATTAAATCATTAGCTTCTTTTAAACTAATGCCTGTATGACCACAAATTAGTTTATCAAACGGAGTCATAAATTCAGACACTTTTGTATCTAAAGACATTCTAGATACTCGATAATCACGACCTGTAACAATACCTAATAATTTACCATTAGCACTGGCATCATCAGTTACTGCCATTGTTGAATGTCCTGTTTTTTCCTTTAAAGCGATAACATCAGCTAACGTATCGTTAACACTTAAGTTAGAATCACTTGGTACAAAACCAGCTTTATATGTTTTTGCACGTTTAACCATTGCTGCTTGACTTTCAATTGTTTGCGATCCATAGATAAATGAAACGCCTCCTTCGCGTGCTAAAGCAACAGCCATATTATCATCAGAAACAGCTTGCATAATTGCTGAAACTAATGGAATATTTAGTGATAATGCAGGTTCTTCACCTTTTTTAAATTTAACTAATGGTGTCTTTAAACTAACATTTTTAGGTTGACACTCTGTAGAAGAATATCCTGGTACTAATAGATATTCGTTAAATGTACGTGATGGTTCATCAAAAAAATATGCCATTTTCTATCTCCTTTTCTTTGTTTTTATTTAATATTTTATAAATTATAATTAGAAATAATTATGAAGTCAAGACCTATTTCAACAATTCTCTATTAATATATGCATTTATCGTTTGTAATAAATTATTTACTTCATCTTTTAAATATAAGTAATTAACTACTAAGGGATGATTTTCAAATTCATCTTTGAGCTGTTGATATTTTTTTATCGTATCAACAACATTACTATCCTGCTTTGCTTTTTGATTAACTATTTTTTTTTGATATGCTTTCATCTTATTTTCCAAAGCTTTTATTTCTTCATTATTACTTATTAAATCTTCATATTTTTGATATTCTTTAATAACATCCAAATTCAATAAATAATCATTTAGTTCTTTTGCATATTCAAAACTATGATTCAACAGCCTCACCCTTTAAAGCCCATGTTTTAGCTTCGGTAATTTTAACTTTAATTATCTTACCAATATCATCAGGGTTTCCTTTAAAATTAACTAATTTTTGATGACTTGTATAACCTGTCAACATTGTTTCATCACGTTTTGAAGTTCCATCAACTAAAACATCGACTACTTTATTTAAGAAACGTTGATTTTGTTTATACGCTTTTTCAGTAACAATTTCATTTAAGCGATATAAACGTTGATCTTTTTCTTCACTTGGAATATTATCAGCCATCTTAGCCGCTGGAGTTCCTTCACGAGGTGAATATACAAAAGTATAAGCTAAATCATATTCACACTCTTGATATAAAGATAATGTATCTAAAAACTGTTCATGAGTTTCATTAGGGAAACCAACAATAATATCAGTTGTGATGGTACAATCAGGAATATATTTTTTAATTTTGTAAAATAAATCTAAATACTGTTCACGAGTATACCGACGTCCCATTTGTTTTAAAACCTGGTTGTTACCAGATTGTACTGGTAAATGAATAGCAGGCATAATATTATCATACTTAGCAATGATTTTGATCATATCTTCACTAAAATCCCATGGATGACTAGTTGTAAATCTAATTCGATCAATTCCAGTTTTAGCAACATCTTCTAAAAGATTCGCAAAACTATAATCATCACCAAGATCTTTACCATAACTATTAACATTTTGACCTAATAAAGTTATTTCTTTATAACCTTGTTTGATCAAATCTTTTACTTCTTCAATAATATCACTAGCTAATCTTGAACGTTCTTTACCTCTAGTATATGGTACAATACAGTATGTACAAAACTTATTGCAGCCATACATAATATTTACCCATGCTTTATATTTATTAGCTCTTTTAACAGGAGTATTTTCTATTACATCGCCTTCTTTAGACCAAACTTCAACGACCATTTCTTTACTATACATAGCCTCTTTTAATAGTTCAGGTAAACGATGAATATTATGAGTTCCAAAAATCAAATCAACGTGCGGATGTTTCTCTAAAATTCTTTTAATAACAACTTCTTCTTGAGCCATGCAGCCACACATTCCAAAAATCAAATCAGGATTAGTCTTTTTTAAATTTTTTACATATCCAACTTTACCAAAAACCTTTTCTTCAGCATTTTCACGAATTGCACATGTATTTAAAATAATAACATCAGCTTCTTTAATATCTTCAGCTGGTTTATATGACATGCTCTCTAAAATTCCCGATAAAGTCTCGCTATCACGCTCGTTTGCTTGACATCCATATGTTTGAATATAATATTTTTTCCCTACTCCGGCTTTAATCATATCAGCAGGAATATGATAAGCATCATCATATCTATTTACTCGATCATGACTCCTTTTTTTAGCTTCATTAAGTGAAGGTCCTTTAAAATAACTACTATAATCTTTCATTTGTTCACCACTTTTCCTAATTATTATATACATAATTATAACATTCCAACACTAATATCTGTATACATTTGACTATTCTAGTTGGTTTTTATTAATTTGTCTAGAAAAAAATAAGGACTTGCGTCCTTATTTGCTTAATTAACCAAAGAATCCATCTGGTTGAATAGAGAAATATAAAACTGCTCCATCTTTAGTTTTCTTAAAAACACTTTTACAATGTCCAGCAGCTTCTTCAGGTGAAAGTTCAGTTTCACATTCTACTTCTGCTTTAATACCTGTTTTTTTAATGAATTTACATTTTACTTTATCATCTTCATATCCATCAAAAAAATCAATTAATTTTTGTGTTTGTGCTGTTTGCATTAATAATTTACATTTTGCCATACAAATTTCCTCCTATATCACTTCTTACATTATAACTCATGCACCAAAAAAAATAAAGCCCTTTCAACTAAGTAAATTTAATTTTTATACTACCTTAATTCTAAGGTCAATCTTAATGCTGTTATCTCTTTATCATCGACAATTAAATCATGAAAAGAAGGGATACAGATAATCTCATTACCTGTAGGAATAATATAACCCCTAGCAATAGCAATTGCTTTTACAGCTTGATTTAACGCTGCGGCACCAATTACTTGAATTTGTAATTTTGAACTATTTCTTATCATACTTGCAATAGCGCCAGCAACATTATTCGGACATGATGATGATGATACTTTTATTGTTTCCATATTTTTCCTCCTAAAAGAATATATGAAAACAATTTTTAATTATGACAAATATGGATGATCTTGATTGATTAAAATTCGTTCTATTTTAATAGGACTATTATTTTCAAAAGTCATCACAACACCAGATAACTGGCCACTGCTTTTAGCAACAATAAACGGTGCCGATGACCCTTTTAATCTTTTTACAATAGAATCCAAATCACAACCAATAGCACTCATATACGGTCCTGTCATTCCAGCATCACTAATAAATGCTAGTTTACCATCAATTATTTTTTCATCAGCTGTTTGAACATGAGTATGGGTTCCAAGTACTGCACTAGCTTTATCTTTTACATAATGGGCAAAAGCAATTTTTTCACTTGTAGCCTCTCCATGAAAATCAATAATATGAATATCTTGTTTTAAATCTAAATATTCATCGATTGCTTCAAAAGGATTACTATAACGACTATCCATAAAAGCTACTCCTAAAACATTAGTAACTCGGATTTTTTTACCTTTTACATCAAAAACTCTTGTTTTAACACCAGGTAAAACTTTAGGCTGATTAATCGGAACGACTAGTTTATCAGCTTCATCAATATAATCATATAACTCTTTTTTATCAAAAGTATGATTTCCCATAGTCATTGCCTGAATACCACAAAATGATAATTCATCATAATGACGTTTTAATAGTCCTTTACCATGACTAGTATTTTCTACATTTGCAATTACAAAATCAATTTTTAAATCATTAACTAAGCGATGTAAATAATCATTAATCATATCTCGGCCAATTGAACCAAAAATATCGCCAATAAATAATATCTTCATTTTTCTTCCTTTCATAAAAAAGATAGGCAATGCCTATCCTTATTTTGCAATTTCACTTGCCCTAACTTCCCTAATGACTGTAACTTTAATATGTCCAGGATAAGTAAGTTCTTCTTCAATTTTATTTTTAATATCACGAGCAATTTTATGTGACATTAAATCATCTACTTTATCTGGCTTAACCACGATTCGTACTTCACGTCCAGCCTGGATAGCAAAGACACGATCAACACCTTCAAAACTTTTAGCCATTTCTTCTAATTTTTCAAGACGTTGAATATAATTTTCAATTGTTTCACTTCTACTTCCTGGTCTAGCAGCACTTAAAGTATCAGCTGCAGCAACCAAAACTGAAATGACACTAGTTGCTGGTACATCACCATGATGTGATTCAATAGCATTAACAACAGTAGCATTTTCACCATGCTTTTTAGCAAATTTAGCTCCTAATTCTACGTGGCTACCTTCCATTTCATGATCCATTGCTTTTCCTAAATCATGAAGTAACCCTGCTCTACGAGCCAATTGTTGGTTTAAACCTAATTCAGCTGCCATGATTCCTGCTAAGTGAGCAACCTCTAGCGAATGCTGCAAAGCGTTTTGACCATAGCTTGTACGATATTTAAGTTTACCAATCATCTTGACAATGTCTTTATCAATTCTTGAAATTCCTAACTCAAATATAGCATCTTCACCAGTTTTTCTAATTACTTCGTCTAATTCATTCTTAGTTTTTTGAACAACTTCTTCAATTCGTCCTGGTTGAATTCGTCCATCTCTAATCAAAGTTTCTAATGATAAACGAGCAATCTCTCGTCTTACTGGATCAAAACAAGAAATTGTAATTGCTTCTGGAGTATCATCAATTATTAAATCAACTCCAGTACATTGTTCAATCGCTTTAATATTTCGTCCCTCGCGACCAATAATTCGCCCTTTCATTTCCTCACTTGGTAAAGCTACTACCGAAACAGTTCTTTCTACTGTTTCTTCTTGAGCATAACGGTTTATCGCATTAGCAATAATATCTCGAGCAAGCAAACTTGCTTTTGATTTAGCTTCCTCTTCACGATCTTTTATGTAAGCCGTCATTTCTGTAGCTGTCTGCTGTTCAACCTGCTTAAATAATTCCTGCTTAGCTTCTTTAGCTGACATGGCAGCAATCTTTTCAAGTTCAACAACTTTGGCATCAATTTTTTCTTTCAATTGGTCTTCTAGTTTACCTAGTCTTGCTTCCCGTTCATCTAATTGTACTACTCTTTGCGCTAAAACATCTTCTTTTCCTTGAATAGCAATATCACGTCGATCAATTGTTTTTTCACGTTGTAAAAGTTTATTTTCATATTCATTAATCTCTTCTCTTTGCTCTTTAGCTTCTTTTTCTGCCTGAAGCTTTAATTCATAAACTTCGGTTTTGGCATCTAAAATAGCCTCTTTAACAAGGGTATCTGCCTTAGCAGTTGCATCATCTATAATTTTCGCAGCACTTACGTTAGCTTTAGAAATTTTTAGTTTATTAATTAAATAACTAACAAAAAAACCTATAGCTACAGCTAGAACATAGGTAAAGATAGAAACGACAATATTTCCTGACATATTTCGTCCTCCTCTTTTTACTATGTAATATATTATTATGAATCTATTTAAATTCATTGTGCGACAAGCACAATAACATTGTATAATATTTTGACATCTTTTACAATGAAAAGTGTTTGTCATAAATTTATTTTATCAATATATTATTTAGTTTATAACAACTGTAAATAGTATTTTTCTATCAAATATAATACTGAAATAGATTATAATTAGTTTTGCTATTAAAAAAGGATAATGCTAAAATAAACAAGAAATGAGGGATATAAAAATGACAAAAACACTTGTATTAGCTGAAAAACCATCGGTAGGAAAAGACATTGCTCGTGTATTACAATGTCACAAAAATATCAATGGCGGTTTAGAAGGAAATAAATATATCGTTACCTGGGCTCTTGGTCATCTTGTAACCTTAGCTGATCCAGAAATGTACGACCATAAATATCAAAAATGGAACTTAGATGATCTGCCAATTATGCCTGAAAGAATGAAATTAGTTGTTATCAAAAACACCGCCAAACAATTTAATGTAATAAAAAATCTTCTTAATCGAAATGACATCAAAGACATTATCATTGCAACTGATGCAGGACGTGAAGGAGAGTTGGTTGCTCGCTGGATTATTAATAAAGCCCATGTAAAAAAACCAATGAAACGTCTTTGGATATCATCAGTTACTGATAAAGCAATTAAAGATGGTTTTAAAAATTTAAAAAATGCTCGTGATTATGAGCCGTTATATCAAAGTGGCTACAGTCGTAGCGTAGCTGACTGGCTAGTCGGTATTAATGCTACCAGAGCTTTGACATGCAAATACAATGCCCAATTAGCTTGTGGTAGAGTTCAAACACCTACTTTAGCGATGATTGATAAAAGAGAAACAGAAATCAAAAATTTTCAACCCAAAAATTATTATGGCATTGAAATTTTAAGTAATAACATCTACTGGTCATGGCTTTCAAACAAAAATGAAAAACATATATTCAATCAAAATAAAATAGATAATATTATTGAACAATTACAAAATAGCAAATTGAAAATTACAAATATTACTACTAATAATAAAAAATCATATGCCCCTTTGCTTTATGATTTAACAGAATTACAACGTGACGCTAATAAAATATATGGATTTTCAGCCAAAGAAACATTATCAATCATGCAAAGCTTATATGAATATCATAAAGTGCTAACATATCCACGAACTGATTCTCGTTATTTGACTGAAGATATTGTACCAACTTTAAAAGAACGACTTATTGCAAGTAAAGGTGGCTATTTTGATGATGTTATCGATCAAATATTAGCCAACCCGATTAAAAAACAAAATCATTTTGTCAACAACAAAAAAGTAAGTGACCATCATGCAATTATTCCAACCGAACAGCCCGTCATGTTAGGAGCATTTAGTGATAGCGAATTTAAAATTTATGATTTAGTATTAAAACGATTTTTAGCTGTACTATTGCCACCATATATATACAAAAAAACAACGATCAAAGCTAAAGTCAACCAGGAAACATTTACTACTTCTGGAAAAATTGAAATCCAAAGCGGTTGGCAACAAATTTACAATCATGATAACACTGAACAGTTTGAACAAGTACTTCCACTAATGAAAGAAAACGATCAATATGTTGTTAGTGAAATTAAAAAAACCTGTGGTCAAACTACGCCGCCAGCATATTTTAACGAAGCTACACTTTTATCAGCAATGGAAAATCCAGTTCACTATACCAATAATAAATCTAAACAGCTAAATAGTACTTTAATTAACACTGGTGGGCTAGGTACTGTTGCTACTAGAGCTGATATTATCGATAAATTATTTAATACTTTTTTGATTGAAAAAAGAAATAATGAAATTCACGTTACCAATAAAGGGAAACAACTATTACAGTTAGTTCCACAAGATTTAAAAGAACCAGAATTAACAGCTAAATGGGAACTCCAACTCGCTAAAATTGCTAAAAAACAACAAAAGCCCGACCAATTCATTAATGAAATACGACAATACACAAAAAAAATAATTAATGAAATCAATAGCAGTCAGGCAACATTTAAACATGACAACCTAACAACTAAAAAATGTCCTGAATGTAATCATTTTATGTTAGAAGTTAATGGTAAAAAAGGTAAATTATTAGTTTGTTCCAATCCTGATTGCAAGCACAAAGAAACTGTATCAATCATAACCAATGCTCGCTGTCCTAACTGTCATAAAAAATTAGAGTTAGTTGGTAAAAAAGAAAAACAATTATTTGTTTGTAAAACTTGCGGTTATCGCCAATCAATGAATGCTTTTAAAAAAGAAAGAGCAACAAAAGGTAATGAAGCTCGTAAAAGTGATATCAAAAAATACTTGCAGCAACAAAAAAAGCAGCAGACTAACATTGAAGATTCGCCTTTTGCTGCCTTATTAAATATTAAAGATGAGTTAAAATAGTACTACTATTTTAACTTATCTTGCAAGTGAAATAACATCCTTTTCACTTCCCCAAACTCCTGTTTGCACTTGTAATTCAGTTTTCATATCATTAGCAATAGTTTCTGGAACATCAAAAATTAATCTTCCTTGCAAAGTCACTTCAGGATTTATTTCCTGATATATAATTGAGCTATCTCCCAGATAAATTGCCCCATTATCATCAGTAGAATATTCATTACCGTTATTTAATAGTTTAAAGAAACTATCAGAGACTGTCAAAGCTTCTGTTTCATGATTAGTTATTGAAATATCAATAATTAAATATGTATCATTAGCTTCACTTTTTAAATATTCATCACCGACACTCTTAGTAATTTCAACACCGTTAATTAAATAATCAACTTTGCCCACTGTTACAGTTTCACCAATGCTATGATTTTCTTTTTCTTGAGTGCTTTCATTTGTTGTAGATTTATTTTCTGTTTTATTACTACTAGAATCCTCACTACTAGAACCAGCCGCTATAGCAACAATTCCAACAATCAAAACAATACATAAAATCTTTTTTATTAATGAAAGTTCTTTAAATTTAGTAAATATTTTCATCTATAATCCTCCCTCATTAAGGATTATAGCTTATTTAGATAATTTATCGGTATGCTAGTAGCAGACATTAATTAAATACTATTGATACTTCCAACAATAAAGGCTTCTAAAAATATCCAGGCTGTCGCTGTAACAACAATCCCAATAACTCGTACAAGTTTCGATTTAGATTTTGCTAAAAAGCAACGATTCCAGATTTCTAAATAATTACCAGCAAATAAAATTATAGTCATTAAAACAATAAAAATTAATATTCGATTAAGCCATAAATCAAAACCAGTTAAAACTTTATTATCAACCGTCATTTCACTAATCATACAAACTAAAAAAATTAATATATAACCAGCTAATGCTAGTATTTTTTTAATCAATGAATTAGTTTTAAATCCTGGTAAATTTATTAAATAATACTTTAATTTAAAACTTTTATCTTCTAAATTCAAATCCTCTAACATCATCGAAACACTTTCATAACGCTGTTTGGGATCAATATTGATAGCTTTATTTATTACCTTACTTTCAAAGCCATCATATATTTTTTCATTTGGCAGCTTTTTAGTTAAAATAAAATTTAATAAAACTCCTAAAGCATAAATATCACTTTGCTGATTAGTTTGTCTAAAACCAAACTGTTCAGGAGCAGCGTAACCTACACTACCTAATATATAAGTATCTTTATTTTTATCACCTTGATAATTTCGAGAGATATCAAAATCAAATAAATATACTTTTGAACCATCATAAAAAATATTACTTGGCTTAATATCACGATGAATTACTGGTGGTTTTAAATTATGAAGCTCTTTAACAATATTACATATTTGTTTAAATATTAATAAGGATTCTTGCTTATTTATTTTATTATTAAGTACATATTCTTCTAAGGTACTAGCATTAATATATTCTTCTATTACTACTATTTTATTACCAATTTCTTGAAGCTGGTAAATTTTAGGAATTTGTTTAATTTGATTTTTTGCTAATTGATAATAAACTTCCTTATTATATGCAGGTATTTCTCGTTTTAGATATAGTAAATGATCTATTTTATTTCTAACCAATACCAATCGTTTATTTTCATTTTCTTTTATTATTTCTAATTCATGATAGAGATTTCTTATATCCATTTTTTCTCCTTGCATTATTAAATAGACCAAGCTAAGATATATTATAGGTGATTATGATGATTTCAACAACTCAATTATTAGATATAATCAAAAGTGATGAAAATCTGACTTTAGAACAATTACTTCTACAAGTTCCAGAAATAGATTTTGTTACTTATTTAGAAACATTGTTATTAAAAAAAGATGTTTCTAAAAGTGAATTAATAAAAATGACTAATTTACATCGAACATATGCTTATCAAATTTTTAATGGACAAAAAAAGCCTAGTCGTAGTAAAATAATTCAAATTGCTTTAGCATTGCAACTAGATATTCGTGAAACTAATAACTTATTATCGTTGTCTGATAATGGTTATTTATATCCCAAGGTTAGATATGATGCAATTATTTTATATGCATTAGAGCATAAAAAATCAATTATCGATACTAATCTTATTTTGGATATGTATGAATTACCAATTTTAGAGTAGTTTACGAATTTAATATTTTAGGAGGATATATATGACTAATAAAGAAAAATTATGGAACGTTATAAATCAAGAAGATACTTTAAATTCATTAAAAACAGCATTTGAAAATCGAATCAAACCTGTTTCTGACGAATTTAAAAAAGTTATTGATAAATGTTTAAATACTAAATTACAGCAAGATACTAGACTGATTATATGTGGTGAACCAATATATTCAAAATGGGGAGATTTTGTTGGCTATGACATTCAACTACAAGAAATGGATTTTGCTACTCAGATAGCTCAAGCTAATTTAATTTTAAGCGATACTTCTGATTATAAAAAATATTTTACTTTATCTCCAGAAAAATTTATTACTGATTTTCTAAAAAAATACATCTTACAACACACAAGTGATGCAATTGAGTTTGATGAAGAATTACCTGAAATATGTTCATGGGCTAAAGATTGTAAATATTGGGATGAACTCGCTTATACTTTGATTTGTGAAAGAATCCAGCAGAATATTGAATTTAAACTTGCTAGCAAATTTGAACCTTGCGAAGAAATGAACACTATAACTTTAAAACAAAACAATGAAGAATTAATTAGTTTTGAAGTATATTTTGATATATGCTAAAAATGGAAAGAGAGTTAATTACAACTTCTCTTTCCATTTTTTATAACTATTTTTTTGTTTTCTTATCAGTTTCTTCAACGTCATTTTCTAAAGTAGCAACAATTGCCTGAGTAATTTCTTCCATAATATCAGGATGTGTATTTAAAAAGTTTTTAGCATTTTCACGACCCTGACCAATTTTTTCGCCCTTATAGGCATACCAGGCACCACTTTTTTCGACAATATCATGTTCTACTGCTAAATCTAACACTTCACCATCACGAGAAATACCTTTTCCATAAATAATATCAACTTGTGTAGATTTAAATGGTGGAGCAACTTTGTTTTTAACTACTTTAATATTAACTTTATTACCAACTATATCACTACCAGACTTTATAGCTTCACTACGACGAATTTCTACTCTAACTGATGAATAGAATTTCAATGCACGACCACCAGTAGTTGTTTCTGGATTTCCAAACATAACTCCAATTTTTTCTCTCAACTGGTTAATAAAAATAATTGTACATTCAGATTTATTTAACTCTGCAGCAATTTTACGTAATGCTTTAGACATTAAACGTGCCTGCAATCCCATTTGAGCATCACCCATTTCCCCATCTAATTCAACTTGAGGAACTAATGCAGCAACTGAGTCAACTACTACTAGATCGATTGCTCCAGAACGTACTAATGTTTCGGCAATTTCTAATCCTTGTTCACCAGAATCTGGCTGTGATAAAATCAATTCATCAATATTTACCCCTAAATTTTGAGCATATACAGGATCAATAGCATGTTCTGCATCAATAAAAGCAGCACGACCACCTTGTTTTTGACATTCAGCAATAGCATGAAGTGTCAATGTTGTCTTACCACTAGATTCCGGTCCGTATATTTCAATAATTCTCCCTTTAGGATATCCACCAATACCCAAAGCTAAATCTAAAGTTAATGAACCAGTAGGAATGACATCAACACTAACAGCAGCACGATCACCTAACTTCATTACTGATCCTTTTCCATATTTCTTTTCAATTGCTTTAATTGCATCTTCTAAAGCTTGGGCTTTTTTAGCTTCTTCTTTACTAGCTTTAGTTTCTTTTGTCTTTGCTTCTGCCATCTTTTTTCCCTCCTACTATATATATACTCCCAAAAATCTTAATTTACTTTTATCTTCTTTGTTAATTTTCTAATAACAAAATCAATTGCCTGCTTTTGAATTTCCTGGCGACTACCTTTTAAATTCAATTCATAAACATTAATACCATGATAATAGATACCAATATAGACTAAACCAACCGGTTTACCTTCCATAGCATCAGGTCCAGCATTGCCAGTAAACGAAATGCAAATATCGCTATCTAAAATCTGTTTTCCATTAATACACATTAAAGAAGCGATTTCTTTACTTACAACGCCATATTTTTGAATTATATCATGAGAAATTCCTAACAGTCTTTCCTTTGTAACACTTTGATATGTTACTAAACTACCCTTATAAACCTTAGAAATGCCAGGAATACTTCCTAGCATTGCGGCAAAGTTACCTACTGTAAAACTTTCTACACTAGATATACTTATATTATTGTCAATTAAAAATTTTGCTAATTCTTCCATCACATAGTCTCCATAAGCATTTCACGATTTTTCATAAAATAATCAATTCCACTAATTACAGATACTACCGTTGCTATCCAAGCAAAAATAGTTGCTACATCAATATTTAAAGCACTAAATGGAAAATTATTTAATAATAACATACAAATTGCAATTATTTGCGTTACAGTCTTAAGCTTTCCTAATTTACTAGCAGCAACTACTACTTGTTTACTAGCTGCAGACATCTTAATTGCATCAACAATAGTATCCCGAGATATCATAATAATCGGGATAATAATATTTATTACCTGGTTACTTGCTAATAATAGAAAGATAGTATTTATTAATAACTTATCAGCAATTGGGTCAACAAACTTACCAAATGTCGTAACCAGATCTTCTCGACGAGCAATTTGCCCATCTAAATAATCTGTAAACGAAGCGACAATAAAAATCACTAAAATAACTAAATTAACTAATGAAATATCTGTATTTAAAACATGAAAATTTGCTACTTCAATGCCAAAATCGGCATATGGAAACATATAAATGATAATTAATACCGGTACCAGTAAAATTCTGGTAATCGTGAGTCGATTTGGCAAATTCATTATTGCACCTTCGTTAAGACAAGAGTTTTCTTACCCCCATCGTATTCACTTGGATCAATTTCAATTTGCGTATCGTTTATATAGAAACGATGTCCCATAAAATATCCCATTGTCAATTCAAGAGTTTGGAATTCATCTTTATTAAATTCTAACTCTACTACTTCTGGCGTAGCATCTAATGAATTACTTGTATTTGCATCATTATAAATTCCACTTCTAAAACCATCATATTCACTACCATTATAAGTTAATCGACACCATGAACGCCCAACAAATTCAACTCTGAATTTAATAGTTGGTTGACTTTCATCTACACTAAAACTGTAATCTAATTCACCATTTTTAGTAATAGTAACTGCTGGTGTCTGCTCAGCTGGTTCTTGGTCAGCTGGATTATTATTGTCTTCGGTATTGTTTTGTTCATCAGTATTTTGATTAGCTGCTTCGTTATTCCCTTCTACTGTAGGTGTATTATTGTTATTAAAATCACTGCTATCATCTGATTTACTTGCAATAATTGTATACCAGACAACAAATACTAATGCTATGCAAATAACTCCTACTAACGCATATTTAAGATATCGTAATAAATAACGGTCTTCATAAACACGTTTATTAGAAATTGGTTTCTTTGGTTTTATTTTTTTCAAATCTTTGAACGAATCACTAACCTTTTCAGAAATAGTAATGTTCTTTTTATTTTCATCAGCTAAACGTTTAGCCAAATCCTCTTGTCGTATTTCTTCTAATTGTATTTCTTGAGTTAATGCTTCAAAATCTGCATCAAGCTCTTTTTCTTCTAAACCTAAATATTTAGCGATTTTTCTTAAATACATTTTAAGATATAATTCATCACCTTTAAATGTATCAAAATTTCCAGATTCTATATCTTTCAAGACAGCCACTGAAATAAATGTTCCTTTAGCTAGTTCTTCAAGGGTAATCCCTCTAGCCTCACGTTCTTTTTTAACACGTTCGCTAATGTTTTCCATGAGCTATCCTCCTTTTTATTTTAAAAAAACGTCTTTAATAAACAAATAAATTATATCATAATTCTTACTTATGACAATAACCTAATCACATTTATTTTATGAAAGATTTATTTTAATATACATCTTTATTACTATTTTATTTTACCTTATAAATATAAACTTTTGATGTACTAATAACAAGTTTTTTTAGAAAAATTTTTTTATTATCTAAAAATAATATTTTTAACTATTTTCTTAAAAAAATATATAAACCACAAAAATTTGTTAAAAACATACGTCATTAACAAATTTAAGTATTTATTTAAATGTTACAAACGCTTACATTTGTAACTTGTTTTTATTTTCACAAGAATGATAAAATATAGACAGTTAAAACAAAGGAGGAGACTTAAAAATATGGCAAACAGATTTGTATTAAACGAAACAAGTTATCATGGAAAAGGAGCAATTAATGAAATTCCTAACGAAGCAAAAGCAAGAGGATTTAAAAAAGCATTAGTTTGTTCAGATCCTGATTTAATTAAATTTGGTGTTACCAAAAAAGTTACTGATTTATTAGATGAAGCTGGATTAGCTTATGAAGTTTATTCAGATATTAAAGCAAATCCAACAATCGAAAATGTACAACACGGAGTAGAAGCATTACACAACGCTAAAGCTGATTACATTATTGCAATCGGTGGAGGATCTTCAATGGATACTGCAAAAGCTGTTGGTATTATTGATAGAAACCCAGAATTTAGTGATGTTAGAAGCTTAGAAGGTGTTGCAGATACTAAAAACCCATGTACTCCTATCTTCGCAGTACCTACTACTGCAGGAACAGCTGCTGAAGTTACTATCAACTACGTAATCACAGATGCTCAAAAAGATAGAAAAATGGTTTGTGTAGATGTTCATGATATTCCAGTAGTTGCTTTTGTTGATCCAGATATGATGTCAACTATGCCAAAAGGTTTAACAGCAGCAACAGGTATGGATGCTTTAACTCATGCTATTGAAGGTTATATTACTAAAGGTGCTTGGGAATTATCTGATATGTTCCATTTAAAAGCAATTGAAATTATTTCTAGATCATTAAGAGGTGCTGTAGATAATACTCCTGAAGGTAGAGAAGGTATGGCTTTAGGACAATATGTTGCAGGTATGGGATTCTCTAATGTAGGTTTAGGATTAGTTCACTCAATGGCTCACCCACTTGGAGCTTTATATGATACTCCTCATGGTGTAGCAAACGCAATTATCTTACCAACAGTTATGGAATATAATGCTGAATATACTGGTGAAAAATATAAAGATATCGCAGAAGCTATGGGTGTTGATACAACTGGTATGTCACAAGAAGAATACCGAAAAGCCGCTGTTGATGCAGTTAAAAAATTATCTCAAGATGTTGGTATCCCAACTGACTTAAAAGATATCGTAAAAGTTGAAGACTTAGATTTCTTAAGTGAATCTGCTCTAGCTGATGCTTGTTGTCCAGGTAACCCAAGAGACACTAGTGTTGAAGAAATCAAAGAATTATATAAATCATTATTATAATAATAAAACAGAATTTAATAAAAATCCCACCTCCGTAGATTGGTAGGGTTTTTATTATAACAAAGCTGGTCTAAATGCAAAAAATAAGTGATAGCTTTTTTAACTATCACTTTATTTATAAAATCAGTTATTTACTTTCATTCATCTTTTTCATCATATTTTTAAATTCAAAATAGAACATTATTGTAGTAGTTAACACCGCAATAGTATCTGCAATTGGTTCAGCTAAAAATACTGCGAAAACTTGATCTTCAATAAATAATGGTAAAATATAAATAAGTGGAATTAAAACAATAATTTTTCTAAATATTGCCAAAAATGCACTTTTTTTAGAATTACCAAAAGCAATGAATGATTGTTGACAAGAAACTTGAATTCCCATCAATAATACTCCTGCCATATAAATTCTTAATGCCCATTTTGTAATTTCCATTAATTGTGGATCACTTGTAAAAATAGAAACAAATACTGATGGTACTAACATTACTAAAGCCCATAATATAGATGAATAAGTAAAACAAGAAATAGTTTGCAATTTGAAAGCTTCTTTAACTCTACTAGCATTATTAGCACCATAGTTATAACTAATAATTGGTTGACCACCTTGAGTTAATCCTTGTAATGGTAACATCGCAAATTGCATAATACTTGATAAAATAGTCATCGCACCAACAGCTAAGTCGCCACCATATTTTAATAATGATGAGTTAAAGCATAACACTAAAATACTTTCTGTTGCTTGCATTACAAACGGAGCGATTCCTAATGCAATACATGGTGCTAAAATATGCATATCTATTTTTAAGTTTTCTTTTTTCAATTTTAAAATTGTATTTTTACCTGATAAAAACCAGATTGCCCAAACAGCACTTAAAGCTTGAGATAATACGGTAGCAACAGCTGCACCTTTTACTCCCATATCAAAACCAAAAATCAAAATTGGATCTAAGATAATATTAGTTACCGCACCAATAATAACTGTAAGCATACTAATTTTTGAAAAACCTTGTGCCGAAATAAATGAATTTAAACCTAATGTTAATTGAACAAATATTGTTCCTATTGCATAAATAGTAATATATTCAAGAGCATAAGGAATAGTATTCTTACTAGCTCCAAAAAGATATAACAACGGTTCTTTAAAAACTAATACAATTGCTGTTAATAAAATTGCAACAATAACTAACGCTGTAAAACAATTTCCTAATATTTTTTCTGCTGTTGAATTATCTTTTTTTCCCATATAGATACTAGCTCTAGGAGCACCACCCATACCTAATAAATAAGCAAAAGCAGAAACAATCATAATAATCGGAAAACAAACCCCAACACCTGTTAAAGCAGCAGAACCAATGTTTGGTATATGACCAATATACATACGATCAACCATATTATATAAAGCATTTACTACTTGTGAGGTAATTGCTGGAACTGCTAAGATAAATAATAAATGTTTAACTGGCTCTTTTCCAAGATCGACCTCTTTAGACATTTTTAATTTCATAAAACATACCCACCTTTCAACAATAAATCCTAATTATTTAAATTCAGATTCATCATTTTTACTTTTAAACGCATTTGCAATATCAATCATCGTTTCTTCCATAATTTTTATTCTTTCTTCTGGAATATCATCTAAAATTTCTGTATTAATTTTCTCTATTTCTAATTGTAATACTTTACTTACCTCATCTGCTTTATCAGTTAAATAAAGATGCACTACTCTTTTATCTTCACTATCTCTTTTACATTCAATTAGCTCTTTTTTTACTAGTGCATCAATGCTTCTACTTATTAATCCTTTAGAAACGCCAAGCAATACAACCAGCTGGCTACTAGTAGTAATAAAGTGATTATTTGATAGTAAAATTAAAATAGAAATTTCATTGGGCGATAAATTAATATCTTTCAAGCGTTTATTTAGCTCATTAGCATAATATCTTCTTATTTGAGTAAAATAGTTCAACATTGTTTCTAAATTTGTTGTCATATGTCACCACCTAATTTAGTTTACTTGTATATGATTTACTTGTAAACAATTTCATAGTATAGTCTTGATTAAATAAAAAGTCAATCCATAATTAAAAATAAAAAGCAACAGTTTTCTGTTGCTCAAATATTATGAATTTACTATTAAAATAAATGGTTCTAATCGTTTTGGCAAAGCCTCAATTAATAAACTAACAATTTTTTCAATACTAATTGGCATATCATTTAATACCCAATCAACAGTCATATCAATCGATCCCTTGCAATACATTTTTAATAAAAAGTCTAAATCATCATCAACACTATGATTAAGATTCTTTTCAATTATCCCTTTATAAAACTCATAAATACAGTTAAAATCATAATTTACTAAATTATTATAATCATTAGACTTAAATGCTTCTTTAAAAAAAGAATGTTCGCTGTTAATAAAAGCAAACTTTAATTGTAAAGCTTCTTGTAAAGAACATCCGTTACCCATTTGACGAAATGATTGTAACACTAATTTTTCAAAATACCAGTTAACTAGATCATATTTATCTTTAAAATAGCGATAAAAAGTTTGTCTAGTCATTCCACTTCTAGTTACAATATCAGTAACAGCAATTTTATCTAAAGGAACAACTTTAATTAAGTCTTTGATTGCTTGTGCAAAAATATATTTTGTTTCATCATGTCTGTCCATTTTACATACCTCTTATTCTATTATAAACTAGTAGTAAAATTTAGACAAATAAAAAAAGCTGAAAAATCAGCTAATTAAGACTCACTTTGTAAGCCAAGTTCTGTTTTTCAAACGATTATTTATCTATGCTTTAAGCATCCGTCTTTTAGTTCATTTCCCTCAAGACGATTCCCCTACCAAATTTGGGTTTCTTCCTTGCAGAGTTTACCTCTTTTCAGCTAGTTTTTCAACTAGAATTGTTTCTGTGGCACTTTATAGCTTATCAACCATGCAATAAAATTGTTTAGGTCTTAGGCTTGTCGTTAGCTCACGCTACCGTAACTTATTTATTCGTTACGTACAAACACTACAAGCATCGCAGCTTGTGGAAGCCTGGACTTTCCTCTGTATTACAGCAATCGTTTTCTATGAGTCACTACTATTTTACATATTTTTTTTAATAAAACAAGTTTTAAAATGATAAATATTAAAAAAGCTAAATAAATCATGATGATCATTTAGCTTTCTATTTCTTCTATTTTTTTCCAAAAACAGCTTTTTCTAATAAAGATAATCTTTTTAAAATATCAACATTAGTAGATAAATTTTCTTCCATTGCATGGATATTATCATCTTGTAATGTTTTTTCGCGTTCAAGTTTTGCAATTTTTACTTTTTGTTCACTTATTCTTCTTTCTAATTGATCAATTCGATCATAAGAAGCATTTAACATTGCTGCAAAAGCCTCATAGTCTTTTACAACTAAATCTAGAAAATGATCAACCTCTTCAGCATTATATCCTTTAAAATCCACTTTAAATTCTTTATCAACAATTTTTTTAGGACTTAGTACTACTTTTCTTTCCAAGTCTATCAACTCCTTTATCATATTATATATTATATTGAAACAAAAAAATCTTTTAAATGCAAGTAGGTAATCGATTATTAACATATTCTTTGATATTTTTCATAAATTAACAATGTTTTATAATCTTAGAAGATATTATGATATTTTTACAGATATATGGTATAATAGCCTAGTAAAGTAATAGAAGGAGAAACTATGGTTAATTATCCAAATTTGAAAAAAACAACTGTTCATCAAACTAAATTAATTGATGGTAAGCTAAATACCCGCCATCGGGGTATGAATTTAGAAGAAGATTTGAATATGACTAATAAATATTATTTAGCTAATGGAATTGCAAATATTCATAAAAAGCCAACTCCTATTCAAATTGTTAAGGTAGATTATCCTAAAAGATCAGCAGCACGAATAGTTGAAGCTTATTTTAAAACCCCTTCAACAACTGATTATAATGGAATCTACAAAGGAAGGTATCTTGATTTTGAAGCAAAAGAAACGAAACGAATGAATTTTCCTTTTACAAATATTAGTGTCCATCAAATTGAACATTTGAAAAGTATAATTAAACATCAAGGAATTGCTTTTGTTATTATTGCTTTTACACATCTAAATGAGGTATACTTAATTGATGCTTCTTATGTAATTGAAGCATATTATCGCGCTGATCAAAAATCAATGTCCTATCAGACAATTAAAGAAAAAGGACATTTAATTGAAAGTGGCTATAATCCACGATTAAATTATTTAAAGATTATTGATCAATACTATTTAGGAGGTCTCGAAAATGACAGATAGCCTTACAAGAACTAAGAAAAAAAACAAAAAGAAAAGCCAACTTAACTGGAAAAAAGTTCTCGTATCACTAATAATTGTCTTTATAATTATTTGTTTAGGTATGGGGTGTTTCTTTGCCTGGTCAGTTTATAAAGAAACTGAAGACTTTTCAGCTGAACGTTTACTTTCGGGAGAAGCAAGTAAAATTTATGATGCCAACGGTGAATTAATGTATACTTATGGTAGTGATGAAAATGGTAAACGTGAAAACGTCACATATGAAGAATTACCACAAGTATTAATTGATGCGGTTGTATCAGCTGAAGACTCTAGATTTTTTGAACACGATGGTTTTGATTTACCACGTATTGCAAAAACATTTATTACAAACTTAGCTTCATTAAGAATTACAGGTGGTGGTTCTACTATCACTCAACAAGTAATTAAGCAATCATATTTTCCTGATGCTGAAAGAACTTATACCCGTAAGTTAAGCGAAGTAATTCTTGCTATTCAGGCTACTAAAGAAATAAGTAAAGAAGAAATTATCACTTTATATTTAAACAAGATTTATTTTGGTCGTAGTACTAGTTCAATTGGAGTAGCAGCAGCTAGTAAATATTATTTCAATAAAGATGTTTCTCAACTAACTTTACCAGAAGCTGCTTTATTAGCTGGAACATTAAACTCACCTTCTCGCTATGATCCATACTACAACCTTGAAGCTGCAACTTCTCGTCGTAATGTAGTTTTAAATTTAATGGTTCAACATGGCTATATCACTCAAGAAGAATGCGATCTTGCAAAACAAGTTAAAGTTGAAAATATGTTATCTCAAAGCAGTACAACTTCTGATAGTTCACTAGCAGCTTATGTTGATTTAGTAACCGAAGAAGTAATTGAAAAAACAGGTATGAATCCTGCAGAAACACAAATGAATATTTATACATATTGTAATCAGGATTTACAAAGAATGGCTACACAAATGGCTAATGGTGAAACTTATGATTACACTGATGAAGATTTACAAATGGCCGGTAGTGTTCAATCAACTCAAGATGGTCGTATTGTTGCTGTAATTGGTGGTCGTAACTATAAATCTGGTGACTTAAATAAAGCAACTGTAAAACAACAGCCTGGTTCATCAATGAAACCAATTTTAGATTATGGTTTAGCTTATAAATATTTAGATTGGTGTACTGGTCATACTGTCGAAGATAAAGAAACTACTTTTAATTCTCATGGCAGCAATTCATGGACACCTAAAAACTGGGATGGAAGCTTCCATGGTTCAATGACTATTTCTGAGGCATTAGTAAATTCATGGAATATTCCAGCCATTTCAACATTTGAACAAGTTTTAGATAGTGCTGGTGAAGATGCCGTTATTGAAGATATGAAATCATTAGGAATTGATATGTCATATGAAGAAGAAAATGGTATTCAATTGCCATATGCAATTGGTGGATGGGCCAAAGGTGTTAGTCCAGTAGAATTAGCAGGTGCCTATGCTACAGTTGCTAATAATGGTATATATATTGAATCACATACTATTAATTATGTAGAAATCGTTGATAAAAATGAAACTGTTAATGTTGATCAAGACATTCAAGATAATGCTACTCAAAGCCTTGGTGAAGATGTATCATTTATGATTAGAGAGACAATGCTAAGTTATTCAAGCAGTGGTTCTGGAAGCTATGCTTATTTATCTGGTATTGATAATGTCGGAGCTAAAACTGGTACTTCAAATACTGAAAGTGGTGCTAGTAAAGACTTATGGATGACAGCTTATACTCCTGATTATACATGCTCAGTTTGGATGGGATTTGAATCTCAAGCATTAAAAGAGGGTAAAAACACTAGTAGACATCGTGCTTATCCTGGTAAAGTTGTTGGAGATTTATTAGAATATTTAGAAGATAACACTACTGAAAAGAAATCATATCCAGATCAACCTGACAGTGTTGAACAAATTCAAATTGTCGCTGGAGTATATCCTTATCAAAGTCCAAGCTCTAGTACTCCTGCAAGCAGTGTAATTACATGCTGGGCAAAAAAAGGAAAAGGTCCTACATCAACCGCCGCTGAAGCAACAATTAATAATTTAAATTCATTTGAAGCCACACTTAATAGCAGTGGAACAATAAATGTATCTTTTGGAGCTTATGATACTTCATCAGGTACTACTTATGGAACTGTGGTCTATGTTGTAGAAGTCTATGATGAATCAAATCAATTAGTTCATACTGAAACATTATCAAATAATACGGGAACTATTAATTATAAACCTACTGGTAATGTTCGAGTTGTCGGTTATTATAAATATGCTGAATTAGAAGTAACTTCTAATAAAGTAGAAAGAACTATCAACGTTAATACTTCACAACTAGATGATGTTAGTTATACAATAACAAGTAATGGTAGCACAGTTTCTAATGGATCTACTATTTCTGGTACATCAATTGCTATAAATGTACACGCTCAAAATGAAAGTAATACTATTACAATTCAATTTTTGAGTTCTACAGGAGAATCTATTCTTGATCCAATTACTTTTACAGGTAGTGCTACTAGAGAATTTACTTTAGATTCTGGTTTCACTTATACAGTAAGAGTAACTGAAAGTAATGGTACAAATAGTGTTAATCGATCTACTACATTTACAGTAAGTGGATAATATAAAACCTCTAAAGAATATTCTTTAGAGGTTTTTAAGTAAGAAATAATTGTTTTGTTACAATTATTTTTTTATATTATCAAGATATTTCTTTTTTATTGGATCTTTACACATATCCGATAATTTACATTCATTGCAATTAGGATTAGTAGCTTTACAAAAATAACGACCAAAGAAAATAAATTGGTGGTGAGCTTTATTCCAGTAATTTCGAGGAATAGAACGACACAATTTCTTTTCAACTGTTAATACACTATCATCTTTTTTAGCAAAACCTAACCGTTTCGAAATTCTTTCAACATGTGTATCGACTGCAAAAGCTGGAATATCAAAAGCAACTGAACGAACTACATTTGCTGTCTTTCGTCCAACTCCTGGTAAACTTTCTAACTGCTTTTGATCACTTGGTACCTTTCCATCAAACTTTTCAATTAATGTCTTTGCCATCGCTAAAAGATTTTTAGCCTTATTGCGGTATAAACCAATTGTTTTTATATCTTCTTGTAATACACTCAAATTGGCATTTGCCATTGCATAAACATCTGGATATTTCTTAAATAAAGATTCCGTTAGCTGATTGACTTTTTTATCAGTAGTTTGTGCCGAAAGCATTACAGCAACTAATAATTGAAAATCTGTTTCATGATTCAATTCACAATAAGCATCAGGAAACAATTCATTAAAATATTCTAATACTCTATTTGTCTTTTCTTTATTCATCTTCCCACCACTTATATTCACTTATTGGTACACTTCGTTGTGGTTCTTCACTTTCAACATAACGGGGTTTAACCCCATTTTTAGCCCAATTATGAAGTATCCCTTCTATATATCTAAAATTTAATACTTGGCTTTTAACAGCCTCTTTTAAAGCTTTAACGATCATTTCATCATCATAATTACTTTCTTTCCATTCTCTTAAAATATTCAACTCAATAGGTGATAATGCCCGTCCGAACTGTTCTTCGAAAATAGAAACTAAACTGATTGCTTCTTCTGGTTCCTCTTCATTTTTTTCCTGTAACAATCTTTCTTCTAAATGATTTAAACTAATTGCTCCAGAACGATTATAAATAAACTTTTTACTTAATAAACTTTGTAAAACCTTATTTAAATCATGAGTTGATAATAAAGAGTAATTCTGTAACATCGCCGGTGTTATCAAGCGAACACTAGCTTCTTTTAAAGCATATATTAATAACAAAATATGACACTCATTTCCATCAAGCCCTAATTCCTTTGCTTTTAAAACAAGCAATCGTTCAAAATTAATACATTTACTTGAAACCAAACTCTTTAACATACTACTAACCATTATCAATACGATATGCTTTTACAAAATCGCCAGTATCAATTCCATAAAAAGCATAAATCAATGAATCCTTTCCTTGATACATCAAACTATAAACAAAAATTTCATTTTCATAGCCAATGGTAACTTTATCAGGTTCAACATTATATCTATTGATAAAATCGTCAATACATACTTGCTGATCCACTACATCTTCACTATAAGATTTAATAAATTTAGCTTTATCATCAAAAACTGCATATTGTTTTTTATCATCTTTTGTTGCATGAATAATATAATAGCTTTTATCACTATCATAACGATCAAAATATTCAACATCACTATACTCATTAGCTTGAACAATTTGATTTTCAACCCGCTTAATAGCATTTTGATTTTGCGAATATGGTAAGTGCACCCATAACATAAAATAACTAACAAAAATAAATAGTAAAATTAAAAAAACAATAAATATATTAAAACGATTTTTTCGTAAAAATTTCAAAATCACACCAACTTTCTTCGTTTATCATTATACTATCAATTTACTCAAGATAAAAGAAAAAATCTCAAATGAATTTTGAGATTTTAATCACGATCATTTCCAGCTACAATCAATACAATTCTAAGTAATGATAATACAGTTGAAAGCATTGCCGCTACATAAGTAAATGCTGCTGCCGACAGCATTGATCTAGCACCGCTATATTCATCAGTAGTTAAGTAATTTGCTTTTAGAATTCCTAAAGCTCTTGATGAAGCATCAAATTCTACCGGCAAAGTAATTATCTGAAATAATAAGATACCAGACATTAAAATAACTCCCAGCCAAGCAATATTACTATTTCCAAAAATTAAACCAGCAATTACTGCAATCCATCCTAGATATTGTCCCACATTACATAGTGGTAAAATCCCATTTCTAATAACTAATGGTTTATATCCCACTAAATGTTGAATCGCATGACCACATTCATGACTTGCAACAGCTAATGCAGCTATTGAAGTACCATCATAAATGCCTCGTGATAAATTAATTGTTCGATTACGAGGATTATAATGATCTGATAGCTTTCCACCAACAGCATTGATTCTAACATCTTGCAAACCATTACGATCCAAAATTTCTCTAGCTACCATCGCCCCAGTCATATGGCGACTGTTAGGAATTTTAGAATATTTACTGTAAGCACTATTAACTTTTATTTGAGCATAAATCATTATCAAAGAGCCAATGATTACTAATAAATAACCTATTAAGTAAGCTCTGCTCATTGGGAAATAATAAAATGGCATATTCTCACTCTCCTTTTAGTATTATTATACACTATATTGTTAACTGATTATGAAGAAAATAAAATGCAATGAATTAATTCATTGCATCTTTCAAACGGCTGCTAGGTTTAAATGTAACTGTTTTACTAGCAGGAATTACCATTTCTTCTTGAGTTTTTGGTGAGATTCCTTTACGAGCCTTACGATCATTAACTTTAAATGTACCAAATCCAGAGATTAATACTTTATCTCCTTCGATGACACTACGTGAAATTGTATTAAAAACAGTGTCGACTAAAAGTTCTGCATCTTTTTTAGTTAAGTTTCTTTCTTTAGATACTGTTTCAACTAATTCTCTTTTATTCATAACTACCTCCAAAAATCTAATACCACGAAAGTATAACATTAAAAAGTGCCGATTTCAAGCTATTTTAGAAGCAATATTTACCTTTTTGAACATTACCATAATTTACCATTTTTACGGCTTAATTTCACGGTTTTTTATTAATCCTTATAAAACAATAGCAATAACATTACTTTTACCCTTGTTTACAATTTTTGATAAAATATCATGGATTCTCATACTTGCATTTTCAGGAATAGCATTTAATTTAAAATACATACCTTCTTCAATCAAATCACCTAACTTTCTACCAAACACATCACAATTGAAAATTGCCTGTTTATCATCACCATTAGAATTTAAATAATCAATGAAGGCTTCTGCCTGTTCTTTCGATCCAATAATTGGTTCAAAAGTACTTTCAATATCAACTTTGATCATATAAGTTGTTCCCGCTTTAGAAACCAACTTAATTCCAAATCGTGGTCCTTGTTTAATTAACTCTGGTTCACTGAGTTCAATTTCATCCAATTTTGGAATCGCATAACCATAACCAGTCTGTTTAACCATCCTAATAGCACTCGAAAAACCTTCATATTCATTTTTAATATCAACTAGTTCTTGAATAAAAGTTAAAAACGTTGCTTGATCAAATCCTTTATCACCAATTATTTCTTCTAATATTTCATTATAGAGCCCACTTCTTTCTTCAATTTTCAAAGTTGCACTCGATGTTGTAGTATCAATTCCCGTTAAATAAGCTTTATCAACAAAATCATATTCACTTATAGTATCGCCAATTCGTTCAACATCTTTAAATTTCTTAATTGACTGTAATGATTCTTTTAAAGAATTATCTAGCGTTTGTTTTAACCAGTGATTATTTGATAACATCGCTAACCATTTTGGTACTTCTATTCGTACTTCACTAATTTTAAATTCATATAATGCTTCTTTTAATAAAGATACAATCTGTGGTTCTTCCATTCTAGTAACATCCATAGTTAAGATTGGAACATCATATTTTGCCGTTAAACGATTATATTCTTGTCGACACGCTACACTATTAATATCTCGACTATTAATAATGACAATAAATGGTTTATCTATTTCTAATAACTCTTCAATAATATCATCGGTTGCCTCATTATAATTAGCACCTGGAATATCACATATACTACCATCACTAGTTATAACTATTCCAATAGTAGAATGATCTTGAATTACCTTTTTAGTTCCTATTTTAGCCGCTTGATCAAAAGGAATTGATTCTAAATACCAAGGGGTTTTTACATACCTGATTCCCTGTTCATCCTGATATCCTTTAGCACCATCAATAACATAACCGACACAATCAACAAGCCTTACCTTCACTTTAAAGTTTTCATCCATAACCATTTCAATAGCCTGATTTGGAATAAACTTCGGCTCTACAGTCATTATCATTTTTCCTTTGCCTGATTGGGGCAGTTCATCAATAGCTCTTAACTTAGCATCTTTATCTTCGATATATGGAATGACCGCCATTTCCATAAACCGCTTGATAAAAGAAGATTTCCCGCTTCGTACCGGTCCCACCACCCCTAAATATATGTCGCCATCGCATCTTTTAGCGATATCATGTAAAATATTTTTTGTTTCCATGTTAAACTCCTCTCTTCGTATTATTTATATGAGTTATTTATTCATTTAGAACTTATTGCTTGCTTTTTAAAATATTAGGTATATAATTAAATAGTAATTATTACTATTTAAGAAATTTGGAGGATAAAAATGAAATACGTATGTAAAATTTGTGGCTTTATTTATGATGAAGCAACACAAGAAAAAAAATGGAATGAATTAGATGAAAACTGGGTTTGCCCTGTTTGTAAAGCACCTAAAAGTAAATTTGAAGCTGTTAATGAAAACAGTGGTAATAAATATGCTGGGACTAAAACAGAAAAAAATCTAATGGAAGCATTCGCTGGTGAATCAATGGCACGTAACAAATATACTTATTTTGCTAAAGCTGCTCGTGAAGAAGGATACGAACAAATCGCAGCTATTTTTGAAGAAACTGCTAACCAGGAAAAACAACATGCAAAGATGTGGTTCAATGAATTCCATGGTATTGGAAGTACTGATGAAAATTTAGAAACTGCTGCTCAAGGTGAAAATGATGAGTGGACAGATATGTATGTAAGAATGGCTAAAGAAGCTCGTGAAGAAGGATTTGAAGAATTAGCAGTTAAATTTGAATATGTTGCTAAAGTTGAAAAATCTCATGAAAGACGTTATTTAAAATTATTAGAAGCATTTAAAAATGGTACTACTTTTAAAGGTGATGCTCCTAAAGGATGGAAATGTCGTCAATGTGGTTTTATTTATGAAGGTCAAGAAGCACCTGAAAATTGTCCAGTATGTGGATATCCAAAAGCATATTTTGAAAGAATGTGTGAAAATTATTAATAATAAAATACGAAGAGTAGATGATAGTTATCTATTCTTCTTTTTTGTACCTGAAAATATTTTTGATAATTTAATTTTTATTAAATAAAGCATCTTAGTATATTAAAATTATAAATAGGTGATATCATGGAACTTATTAAAAAATTACAGCAAAAAGTAAATTTTACCGAAAGGGAAGTAGTAATTGCCGATTACATTTTAAATCACTGTGAAGAAGTTCTTAAAATGACAACAAGACAATTAGCTAATGAAACATATACAAGTGCAACTATTATTGTACGTTTTGTTCGTAAATTAGGTTATCAGGGATTTAATGATTTTAAAATTCATTTATTAACTGATTTAAAAGAAAATAGTTATCAGGAAATTGAAGTAGAAAAAAAAGAAAGTCTGATATCTGTTGTTAATAAGGTTTCTTCATTACATGAAAAAGTACTACTAGAAACAAAAAATAGATTATCTATTGATGACTTAGAAAAAATTCAGCAAGCTATAAAAAATGTTGATCAAATAAATATTTTTGCACTAGATGCAAATGCATCAATTGGTGAATATGTTTATCATAATATTATGCAAGCTGGTAAATTATCAAATGTTTATCAATCAATAGATAAAATATTATTATATTAGTTTTTACATTAAAAATCAGTAATCATTGTTATTTCTAGAATGGGCAAAATAAAAATATGTTAAAAGCGATTCAAAACTTACGAAAAAAAAGGACACTTTGTTATTTTATTTCATCTAATAAAGATTCTCCGTTTGTAAAAAATGTGGATGTATGTCTATTATGCACCTATAAAGAAAATATTATTGAATTAGGTGATTCTCTTTTCCACACTTCAGTTTCATATATTTTTGATATTCTTATTTCAATAATCATCAAAAACAACTATGATACTGCCATTAATTTATATCAGCTCCATGATCAATTATATGAATATTAGTTTACAGTGTTTCATCTTTTAAAGTAATTTTCTTTAAAAGTATGTAACACTGTTTTTTTTGTATTCTAATTTTCTTTTTTTAACTTAATTTTTATCTATAATACTCTTATAAGAAGATTTATAAATAAAAAGGAGGCATGAATATGATTCAATTTATTGGTCCAATAGGAGCACTACTTACAACAATTTCATTTATCCCACAAGTCTTGCAAGTTTTAAAAACAAAAGATGTTTCTGGAATATCTTTAGGAATGTATATTATTTTTGTCCTTGGCGTTATATTATGGACTGCATATGGTCTTATCCTTCATGATATAACAATTATTTTATCAAATGGAATAACAACTTTGCTGGCAGGAATTATTTTATATTATAAATATAAAGAGTCATATTCTTCAAAAAAATAAAATAAAAATATAACTTAAAAAAGCATATCTAACTTAATTTTTTTTCTTAACATAGTGGTATTCTTTATATACATGTATAGATAATCTATATATGAGTTGATATAAACAGATTGCAAATATATAATATAATTAGAAAATGTTTTCAAAACATCAAAAATTATATTACTGTTAATAGGTGTTTATTTCATTGACATAAAGTTAGTCCATTAGATAAAAAATTACTTTACTAATAATAAAAAAGCCCCACTACAGTTTTTAAAATACTCCGATATAATATCAAAATATGAAAAAAGTAAATTACATGTAAGGATAAGATTTTTATGGAAAAATTTATTAATTTATTAAAGAATAGATATTTTAAGTGTATTTTGATAGTTATTATTGCAATCCTATGTTTAAAGTTATATACAAATTATTTATTTGAAAGCTTAAATAATGAAACACCTAGAGAAGCTATTGTTGAATTTATATATGATGAAACACATAGTTGGAAATCTTTCTTTATAGAAATAGAAGAGTCTAAAAATATTGATAAAACAGATGAAAATAGTCTTTACTATAATATAAAATATAATGGCTGGTATTCTATACCTGGAGACTTAGGTGGAACAATAGAAGTAAAGAAAATAAATAATCAGTATTACGTTATTAAATACATAGGGTATTGTTAGACTATTTAGTAAACTAGATAAAAGTAGTTTTTAAAATCTAATGGCAACTTAATGTATCCTATCAAATAGACACCTTAAATATCTAAATACAGACACAAGATATTAATATCATGTTTGTATAATAATCTGTACTTTTAAACAAAATCACTATTAGGCCAGAATTTATCTGGCCTAATAGCTTTATTTAGCTTTTAAAAGATAGATTTTAGAATAATAATCACCATTAGTACCATCATATACTTCATGATTTTCACCACAAGAATGGTCACTATTAATTAAACCGACATTCATCAGTTCATCACCAAAATGATCACTTTCTAATCTAGATACATGATAACAATAATCAGGATTTAACCCTTGTAATCGTAAACGACGATAACCTTGATTAACCTCTAATAAGATTCGATAATAGCCAACAATAGCAGTTTTTTGATCTTTAGAAACAACCATCCAGGCTGTTTCATTTCCGTTACCATCAAACGGACTTAATAAGCGATAAAAAGTTCCAAACTGAATGATCTCACGATATTCTTTCATAAAAGTAATTTGTTCAACGATTTTCTTTTTTTCATCATCATTTAATTTATTTAAATCCAACTCATAACCAAAAGTTCCAAAATAGGCCACATTAGCCCGAGTTTCAAGTGAAGTATTTCTAAATACTTGATGATTAGGTATTGCTGATACATGAGCTCCCATACTTGAAACAGGATATACTAATGATGTTCCATATTGAATTTTTAAACGTTCAATTGCATCGGTATCGTCACTAGTCCATGTTTGTGGTGCATAATATAACATTCCTGGATCAAACCTTGCCCCACCGCTAGCACATGATTCAAATAAAATATCTGGAAAACGTTTAGTTAAACGTTCATATAATGAATAAACACCTAAAATATATTCATGCATTACTTGCCCTTGCTGATAGCTTTGATGACTAGACGAATATACTTCAGACATACAGCGATTCATATCCCATTTTATATAGCTGACGTTTCCTTGTTCTATTATTTTAACCATCATTTGATAAATGTATTCAATAACATCAGGATTAGAAAAATCTAAAACATATTGATTACGACCATGGCTCATATTGCGCTTAGGAGTTGCTAAGACCCACTCCGGATGGCTTCGATATAAATCTGAATCTTTATTGACCATCTCTGGTTCAAACCATAGACCAAACTTTAATCCTAAATCATTAATTTTTTTACTAAGATTAGCTATTCCATTTGGTAATTTATCTAAATTAACATACCAATCCCCTAAACCTGTATGATCATTATTTCTTTTACCAAACCAGCCATCATCTAATACAAATAATTCAATTCCTAATTCACTAGCAGTTTTTGCGATAGCTAATATTTTTTCTTCATCAAAATCAAAATACGTTCCTTCCCAATTATTTACTAATATCGGCCTTGCCAAGTTACGATATTTACCGCGAACTAATCGATTCTGGTATAAATAATGGTATGTCTGTGACATTTTATTTAGCCCTTGATCACTATATACCATTACTACCTCTGGGGTTTGGAAATGCATATTAGGATCTAGATTCCATTTAAAACAATGTGGATGAATTCCCATCATTACTCTAGAACAATTATAAGTATCCACTTCTACCTGGGCTAGAAAATTGCCACTATAAATAAAACTAAACCCTAAAACTTCCCCACTAAATTCATCAGCATTCTTTCTTTTTAAAGCAATGAAAGGATTAAAATTACTACTTGAACATCCTCTCAATGAATAAATCGATTGAATTCCATGTTCTAATTTTCTTTCTTTTACATATCGTTCACGTGACCAGGCCCCTGTGAGTTCTAACATTATATAATCACTATCTGGTAAGTCTAATGATAAACTCATAGCTCTATTTAACACTAATTTTTGTTGTCCGTTATTTTCAATATATGCATTACGAGTAATAACTGGCATATTTTCATAGATAGTATAATTTAAAACAATTTTTGTATTAATTACTTGATCAACTAAGGTAATTGACAATGTAGTCACTTCATTTTCTTCTTCACTGTAAGTTGCCGGTAAATTTTCTAACTTAGGTTTTTGATTAAAAATTAAATGACTGTGATAAGTAAAATTTAAAATCCGACTACCATTTTCTTGAATAATATCAATTGCCATTTGACGCATATCCCCACTACCATATACTGGATATTCTTGCTTTATATGTTCTAATGAAAATGTTGAATCATTTTCAAAACTGCAAACTGCCATCGGCCGATGATACATTTCTAACAAATGATCAAAATTTTCACGATCTTTTATCGCTTTACCATAATACAATTGACCTAATTGATTATTTTTTAAAATTTTAATAATATAACTTACTTCTTGATTATAAAGATGAAAAGTTTTACTTTTTTCATGAAATACTATTGGCATAAATTACCTCCGATTATTTAATAAAAGACTAGTAAAACTAGTCTTTAAAAGTATTAATATGTTGATAAAAAGCTCCTATCAAATTAGCATCATTTAAATATTTACATGCTACAACTACCGGTCTAGAAATTGGTGAATTAAATTCTAATCCAGTTTGATACATTTCTTCAATGTGTTTTTCAGTTAATTCTAATAATAATGGTTGTGCTGAAATACCACCACCAATTGCAATTTTTTCTGGATCAAATAAAGCTTGTAAATTATAAATTTGTACCGCTAAACGATTACAAAATTTGTCTAATCCCGCTAACACATCAGGATTACCATTATTAGCCATTTCGAAAATTTCTTTTCCATTAAAAACCTGATCAGTATGCGTTGCTTCTTGAACAGTTTGTAAAAGTCCTGCGATACCATTTAAAGAACACCAGGTATTAGCAAAATTATTACCATCATCTCCATTAGTTCTCATCCATGAAAATTCCCCAGAAGAAAAATGTTTACCAATGTGCACTTTACCATTTTGAACAATACAACCACCAATACCAGTTCCAAGAATAATTACAGCAGCATCATCTACATCTTTTAAACAACCAAATCCTACTTCAGCATTAGCAGCACATTTAGCATCATTACCAATTGTAATTGGAAGCGGACAACGTTTTTGTAATATTTCGACAATATTCATATCTTTGATATATTCATAGGCACCACCAGTATAAGCAAAACCTTTATCAGGATCAATTGCTCCAGGCATTGAAATTGCCATTCCAACAATATTATCTTTATATTTATCATATAAATCACCAATTATAGAAACAAATTGATCTATTCCATCTTTTGGTGCTGGAGCATTACCTTTTTCTAAAAATTTCCCTTCTTTATTAATGATAGCGTACTTAATTGAACTACCACCAATATCTAATGTTAAATAATTCATAAAATCTCCTTTCATAACCACTATTATAAGTATATCGTATCAATTAAGAAAATAAAAGCATTGACTTTTAACAAACCACAAAAAAAAGACTGTAATTTGATTCTTAAATCAAATCCAGTCTTTAATAATTATTATTTTACCCTAATCAATTCTAAATAACTAGTATCACCACTAATACCTGGTTTTCCTCCAGTAACTAGAATTAATTCACCAGACTGAACCCCATTTTCTTTAGCTAAAATTTCAGCATAGTCCATCATAGTTGCACGAGTTTGCATATATTTACATTTTACTGGTAATACCCCCCAGTTAATCGCAAGTGATCTAGTTGTTTTCTCTTCAGGAGTTGCTGCAATAATTAAAGCTTCGGGACGATAACGTGACATCTTACGAGCAGTAAAACCACTTTCTGTAAATGCAATAATAGCAGCTACGTTAAATTTTGAAGCAATTTCAGCTACCGACATACAAATTGCTTCCGATGTATCTTGTGGTGCAGTTCTAACTGCTTGACGATGTAATGAATCATAATCTAAACTTTTTTCAGTTGTTAAAGCAATTTTATTCATAGTCATTACAGCTTCTTGAGGATATAAACCTGAAGCTGATTCCCCAGATAACATGATTGCATCAGTTCCATCAAAAATAGCATTAGCAACGTCACTTACTTCAGCACGAGTTGGACGTGGATTTTGTTGCATGCTTTCTAACATTTGAGTAGCAGTAATAACTAATTTACCACTGTCTTTACATTTTTTAATAATTTCTTTTTGAATTAATGGTACATCTTCAGCAGGTACTTCAACCCCTAAGTCCCCACGTGCTACCATGATTCCATCAGCAACCTTTAAAATCTCATCCATATTTTCGACACCTTCCTGGTTTTCGATTTTAGCGATTACTTGAATATCAGGACGTCCGTTTTCAATTAATAATTTTTTTACATCAATTACATCTTGAGCACGTCTAACAAATGATGCAGCAATAAAGTTAAATGGTTGAGTGCATCCAAATGTAATATCTGCAATATCTTTTTCAGATAAATATTCAAAACCTAATTTGATTCCAGGAACGTTAATTCCTCGTTTATCTTTTACAACTCCATTATTAGCACATACACAAACAATATCTTTACCTTCAACATGGTCAACTAATAATTCAACTTGACCATCATTAACTAAAATGAAACCACCAGGTTTAACATCTTTATATAATTCTTTGTATGTGATTGTAAAACGATCACTTGTTCCTTCAATATCTTCAGGTGTAATGACAGAAACTTGTCCCTTTTTAAATTCTGTTTGTCCCCCAACAAAGTTACCAGTTCTAATTTCTGGTCCTTTTGTATCTAACAAGATAGCAACTTTACTTCCTAATTCATTATTAATTTCTGTAATCAATTCAATTTTCTTTAAATGTTCTTCATGACTACCATGAGAAAAATTTAATCTCATTACATTCATCCCAGCTTTTACTAATTTAGATAACATTTTTTTATTATCCGAAGCTGGTCCAATAGTACAGATTATCTTTGTTTTGCTTACTTCATTATTTTTCAACATACTTATATTACCGTCCTTCTTCTCAATTTCGTACATTTCTATTATATCCCATTACCGCCTTTGTTGCGATATTTTTTTTAACTTTTTATCTTAAAAATCAAATATTTTTCCCATATCAAGCTATAAAATTAAATTTAAATCAATTTTAAATTAAAATATAGTTAACAAATAATTCTATTTACCAATTTATCAATAAATTCAATTTCATTAATAAATTTATCTAAACAATCAAAACATCTTCCTTCTTTATATTTTCGCCATTTTTTCCAATTATAACCATTAACATATATAATCTAATTCATTAGTTCTAGATTTAACAAATCTTATCACAAAAACAAATGAATTCTAAAAATTATTTTTTCCTTTATAAAACATATTTAAAAAGGTAATGAAAATTCATTACCTTAAATACTACTAATAAATAACTTTTTTACCACCATATTTACGTACTTTTAAAATATGGCAAGAATCTTTACCAAAAACTTTTTCAATTTCTGTTTTATACGTATCAACATAACTGTCTTTTACAAATGCTTGAATTGTTCCAGCAAAACCACCACCATGAACACGACAAACACCATTATCACCTAAGATTTTTTCAGACATTGCTAAACCAATAGAAACGCTTTGATTGAAAACATCACTATTTGCATAAACATTTTGTAAGAATTTATATGAACTATCACCAGAAGCTTTAATTAAACGTTTAAATTCATCAAAATCGCCAGCATTTAATGCTGCTACTTGTAAGTCAACTCGTTTATTTTCTGTAAATAAATGAATTGCTCTCAATACAGCACGGTCATTACCGATTTCACGAACTTTAGCGATATTATCAAAAAATTCTTGTTCATCAACTTCTCGTAAAAATTCTTTATTAAAGTAATTAGCGATTTTTTTCATTTCTGCTGGAATAGCTGCATACTCATCAGTTAAATCAGCATGCGATCCTTTAGTATCAACGATACATAAACTATGTTCAAACTTAGAAAAATCAACATCAACTTTTCTTACAACTGGTTTATCAATATCTTTAAAATCAATATTGATTAAGCTACCTACTGAACTAGCACATTGATCCATCAAACCACATGGTTTACCAAAATAAACATTTTCAGCATATTGTCCAATTTGCGCAATTAAAACTGGATCTACTGTCATATCATTATATAATCCTGATAAAATTGTTCCAATAATTGTTTCAAAGGCAGCTGAAGAAGAAAGACCAGCTCCCATGATAACATCACTTGTAATAAAAGCATTAAATCCACCAATTTGATAATTTAATTCTTTTAATTTAGCTAAAACACCACGAACTAAAGCTTCAGAAGTTCCAGCTTCTTCTTGTTTAACTGCTAGATCATTTACATCAATAGCTTTAATATCAAAATCATCAGATAAAATTTTAATTTCTCGTTCAGTTTTACCAACAACTGCAATAGCATCTAAATTTATTGCTGCAGCTAATACACAACCATGTTGATGGTCAGTATGATTACCGCCAACTTCACTTCTACCTGGAGCACTATAAATTTCAACTTCATTATCACCATATAATGAAATATATTTTTCAACAGCAGCTACATAGCGATTACGTTGATATTCTAATAAACTTTCATCGACATATAAATCATTTAATAATTCATCATATTTATTATTTTTTAAATAATTGATTAATTCTGTTGCTTTTTTCATTATTTTATTACTTCAAATGTATATGATGTACTTTCATCATATACTTCTCCTTTCTTTAAAATTGTAGTTGGGTTTTCTTCAATATTAATTGCATCAGGAAGATTTTGAGTTTCAATACACATTGCATATCTTCTAGGATAAGCAATACCATATTTACCAACTCTACCGTCTAAATAGTTAGCACTATAAATTTGTGCTCCTGGTAAAGTTGTACTAACTGTCAATTTTCTTCCAGTTTTTTCATGATATAGTACCACTTGATCATGATCTTGATTAAAAATAAATGGATGATCATAACCAGCACCTAATTTTAATTGTTCATCATCACTATCAATTTGATCACCAATTCTTCTTAGTGTACTAAAATCAAAAGCACTATCTTTAGTAGCGTTGAATTTTCCTGTTGGTAAACCATCACCATCAACACAAGCATATTTATCACTATGAACTAGTAATAAATGATCATAAATATCTTCTTTAGCGCCAGATAAATTGAAATATGAATGATTTGTAATATTAATAATTGTATCTTGGTCACTAGTTGCATGATAACGAACTGTTAACGTCTTATCTTCTAAAGTATAATATGCTTTAAAAGATAAATTACCAGGATAACCTTCTTCGCCATCTTTAGATAAATAACTAAATTCAATAGTTTTATCATCAATTATATTGTAATCAAATACTTGATAAGAAAATCCTTTAATACCACCATGTAAGCAGTTAGGACCATTATTTATTGGTAAATGATATGTTGTACCATTTAAAGTAAAAACTCCTTTACCAATTCGATTAGCTGTCCGACCAACTAAAGCTCCTAAATAAGCATCTTTGATTTGATAATCAGAAAAGTTATCATATCCTAATACTACATCGTCAATATTTCCAGATTTATCATTCATCATAACTTTAACAATTGTACAACCATAGTTAGATACAACGATCTCTAAATTATCATTTTTCATTTGAATTAAATCTATTTGATCATCTATTTTTTCAATTACTTTTATCATTTTATTCTCCTTTCAAAACCATTTCTACAAAGCTGGTTAAAGCATCAATTCCTTGCTGGTCCATTTTAAACACTCCAGCATCTTCTAATACGGTAACAAATTTAATTGCTACTGCTTCTTTTAAAATATCTGTAACATTATCTTCAGTAATAGTAAATTCATCTAATAATTTTAAATACCAGTCATAATGTTTTTCTAATTGTGGATAATCCTTAATATTGATCTTATTTAATAAACAATCACTTAATAGTTGTAATTCATCTTTTAAACGGGCTGGTAAGATTGCTAATCCCATAACTTCAATTAAACCAATATTTTCTTTTTTAATATGATGAGATTCTTGATGTGGATGGAAGATACCATCTGGATACTGATCACTTGTTCTATTATTTCTTAATACTAAATCAATTTGATATTTATCACCTTTTTTACGAGCAATTGGTGTAATGGTGTTATGAGGAGTATCACCAGTATGACTAATAATATCAAGTACTGGAGCATTATAATTGCGCCATGCTTCTAATATTTTATTTGAAAGAGCTATTAACTCATCTTTACTTTCTGATGTTAATCTAATTGTTGAAAGTGGCCATTTAATTACTTCAATTATTGTATTTTCATAATCATCTGAAGTTAATGTTTTTAAGACTTCAGCTCTTTGTATTGGGAACTCATAGTTACCACCTTGATAATGATCATGACTTAAAATAGAACCACCAACAATTGGTAAATCAGCATTTGAGCCAATCATATAATGTGGGAAAATATCTAAAAAAGAAAATAAGTTTTCAAAAGTTTCCTGATTGATTACCATTGGTTTATGTTCTTTATTTAAAACAATACAATGTTCATTGTAATAAACATAAGGTGAATATTGTAAATAGTAATTACCATTTTTTAAAGTTAATGGAATAATTCGGTGATTTTGACGAGCTGCTCGATTTAAATCACCACTAAAACCTACGTTTTCTTTACATAATAAACATTTTGGATACCCGGTAGATTTCACTGTTTTAGCTTTAGCGATTTCTTTAGGATCTTTCTCTGGTTTAGATAAATTTATAGAAATTTCTATATCACCATATTTTACATATTTTTTCCAAATAATATTTTTATCTGTTCTGCTTTTACGAATATAATTTGAAGCAATTGATAATTTATAATAATAATCAGTTGCATGTTTTGGACTTAAAGCATATTTTTCTTTAAATGTTTCAATAACCGTATGTGGTCTTGGCATAATACAATTCATGATTCTTGTATCAAACAAATCACGAACAGTAACTGTATCTTCAATTAATTCTTTTGCTACTGCATAATCAAGCATATTTTCTAAAATTGGAGTTGCTAGAGGTAAAGGTTCATTTACGTCTTCATATTTAAAATCACTTTCTTTAAACAAATCTAATAAAAGATTTACTGAATAATCCATCTCATCTTCAGTAATCATTTTCTTTTCAAGTGCAAATTGAATTAATCTGTTAATTTCATAGTTAATTGATATCATGTTTTTCCTCCCTTTTTCATTTATATTGTAATCCAATAATAAGATAATGTCAATTATTTTTACTAAATTATTAGTAAATGTTTACTTGATATATTGACTAAACTTTACCCTTGGTTTATAATGAAATTGTGATATATTTTTAACATATTTATTTAGCTTCAAAATTTACACTCTTTCAAAAACAAATCAAATCACAATATTACATATTTTTTAATAAAATCCCTTAATTACTGAATAATTTCTTTCATCTAAACTTTCATAAATACTAAAAATAGGGTATAATAACCTTTGAATCAAGGAGGAAAATGATGGCCACTATTAAAGACGTTGCAAATTTGGCTAATGTTTCTAGTGCGACAGTTTCACGTATTTTAAACAATGATAAGACCTTATCTGTCCCAGAAGAAACTAAACAAGCTGTTTTAAATGCTGCCAAAAAGTTAAATTATACTAAAAAAAGAAAAGCAAATAAAGGTGACTTTACTCTTGGTATCGTTCAATGGTATTCTTTGCAACAAGAAATTGATGATCCTTACTATTTACAAATCCGTCAAGGAATCGAAAATTTTTGTTTGCAAAATAATATAAATGTTATCCGTACTTTTAAAACGGATTTAAATTATTTAGATGCTTTAAAAAATGTTGACGGTCTTGTCTGCATTGGAAAATTCAGTAATGATGAAATCGTCAAATTTAAGAAAATATCTAATAAAATTGTATTCTTGGATATGGTTAGTTCACATCGTAATGATACAACCATTACTTTAGATTTTGAAGCTGCTATTAAAGAAGCAATGGATTATCTTCAATTATCTAATCATCAAAAAATTGGTTTTTTAGGTGGAAAAGAACTTCTTGATGATAATACTATTTATCCTGATCCAAGAAAAGAAGTATTTATCAAATACTGTAATGATCATAACATTACTTATGAAACATATTTATATGAAGATGCTTTTACTACTGAATCTGGTTATACAATGATGGTGGAAATGATTAGTAAAAAAGATTTGCCAACAGCAATTTTCTGTGCTAGTGATCCTATTGCAATTGGCGCTTTAAGAGCTTTATTGGAACATAACATTAAAGTACCTGAAGATATTTCACTAATCGGTTTTGATGATATCAAAGCTGCAAGTTTTACTAATCCCCCACTAACAACGGTTTATGCTCCAGCGACTTTGATGGGAGAATATGGAGCTAGTATTGTTTATCATATTTTAAGCAAATACAGTTCTCCAGCACCAATGAAAATTGTTCTTCCATGTACACTAATTGAACGTGAATCATGTAAAGTTATAAAAAACAAGGCTGTAAATAAGTAGTTAATACTACTAAAATAGCCTTGTTTTATTTTTGAAAAATTTTCGTTATATAGTTCAATATTCGTTGAACTTTTTTTATTATTTAGTTTATAAAAAAATAAAAAGTGCATAATATTTGTGTTAGTTATTACCACGTGTTAAAATTAAGATAGTTAGAAAAGTCTAACAATTATTTAAAGAAAAGGAGAATAATTATGTCATTAATAGGAAAAGAAATAACAGATTTTGAGGCTCAAGCCTTTCATGAAAATGAATTTAAAACAGTAAAAAAAGAAGATTTATTAGGAAAATGGAATGTTTTATTTTTCTATCCAGCTGATTTTACATTTGTATGTCCAACTGAATTAGAAGATTTAGCAAATAAATACGAAGATTTCAAAAAAATCAATTGTGAAATTTATTCAGTATCATGCGATACACACTTTGTCCATAAAGCTTGGCACGATACTTCTAAAACAATCAAAAAAATTACATACCCAATGTTAGCTGATCCAACTGCTAAATTAGCTAAAGATCTAGATGTATATATTGAAGCTGATGGAATGGCTGAAAGAGGAAGTTTTATTATCAATCCTGAAGGTAAAATTGTAATGTATGAAGTAATTGCTGGTAATGTAGGTCGTAATGCCGAAGAATTATTCCGTCGCGTACAAGCTAGTCAATTTGTTTATGAACATGGTGACGAAGTTTGCCCTGCAAAATGGAAACCTGGCGAAGAAACACTTAAACCATCATTAGATTTAGTAGGACTGATTTAATGACTAATAATCTTTATGATGCAATTATAGTAGGTGGCGGTCCAGCTGGACTGTCAGCTGCTATTTATTTAGCACGAGCTAAATTTTCAGTATTAGTTATTGAAAAAGAAAAAATTGGTGGTCAAATTACAATTACTTCAGAAGTTGTTAATTATCCAGGAATTTTAAAAACAAGTGGTAAAGAATTAACTGAACAAATGTACCAACAAGCACGTAATTTTGGGGCAGATTTTTTAATTGCTAATGTAACAAAACTAGATTTAAAACAGCCAGTAAAGGTTGTAAATACTGATAAAGGCGAATTTAAAGCAGCTGGCATTGTATTAGCTACTGGTAGTCATCCACGTAAAATCGGGTTCCCTGGTGAAAAAGAATTTCAAGGTCGCGGTGTGGCTTATTGTGCTACTTGTGATGGTGAATTTTTTACAGGTAAAGATATTTTTGTTATTGGCGGTGGTTTTGCAGCTGCTGAAGAAGCGGTATTTTTAACTAAATATGGACGAAAAGTTACTATCATTGTCCGTGAAGATGATTTTACATGCGCTAAACAAGTAAGCGATCAAGCTAAACAGCATCCTAAAATTGATATTCATTATAATAGTGAAATTGTTGCTGTCAATGGAACAAATCAGCTTCAACAAGCAACATTTAAAAATAATAAAACTGGAGAAACCTGGCAATATCAAGCCCCTGATAATGATACATTCGGTGTTTTCGTATTTGCCGGTTATCAACCAGCAACATCGTTATTCCAAGATCAAGTAGAACTAAACGAAACTGGAAATTTAATAGTTGATGAAAACCAAAAAACTTCTTGTCCTGGTGTATACGGAGCTGGTGACGTATGTGTCAAAGACTTAAGACAAGTAGTTACTGCTGTAAGTGATGGAGCCAAAGCAGCAACATCATTAGAAAAATATATCCCTACAATCGTTCAAGAACACAATTTAAAACCAAAAAAGATTGAACTTAAAAATGATACTTCTACTACTAATAACGATAATAGTGATGTTGACGAAAATAATTACTTTATTTCATCACAAATCAAAGCACAGTTAAAACCAATTTTTGATAAATTAGAAAGAAACTTAATTCTAAAATGCTATGATGATGGTAGTAAGTTAGCAAATGAAATGAAAGGTTTTTTAGAAGAATTTGTAACTTTAAGTGATAAATTATCATATACAGTTGTTTCATCTTCATCTATTGCTGCAATTAGTTTTTATGATCAAGATGATAATTATTTAAATATTGCTTATCATGGTATACCAGGTGGACACGAATTTAATTCTTTTGTAATAGCTGTTTATAACACTGCCGGAGCTAAACAACCGTTACAACAAGACATATTAAAGCAAATCCAAAGTATTGAAAAACCAATTGATATTAAAGTAATTGTCTCGCTTTCATGTACAATGTGTCCTGAAGTAGTAATGGCTACACAACGCATTGCAATTGAAAACAAAAACGTTGAAGCACAGATGTTTGATTTAGCACATTTTCCAAATCTAAAAGAACAATATAATATCATGTCTGTTCCATGCATGGTTATCAATGATAAAGATGTTTATTTTGGAAAAAAAGATATTAGTCAAATTGTTGAAATTTTAAAATAAAAAGAATGTGCGAGCACATTCTTTTTATTGATATAAATAACTATTTAATGGTGCTTGCATATGATCAACTACATAGCCACTACCACCACGATCTTTAACATTTTCAACCATTGTTGTAATTAAGATTGGATTATCACTATTAGTTGTCATTACTGTAAACCATCCTAATTCTGTTCCAGTAGTATCATCTTGAGAAGCTTTAATTTCAGCAGTTCCTGTTTTACCTGCTAATTCAATATCATTATGATAAATAGCATGTCCAGTTCCATTACTATCACTAATTACCCCAATTAAATCATCTTTAATTGTATTAGCTGTATCCTTTGTAAACGCATTTTCAACCCACATTTGATCTGGTTTTTCATTCATAATTAAATATGGTTGAATGATATCACCTTCATTTACAAAAGCACTATAAATAGCAGCTAATTGAACTGGGTTCATTAACAATTCTCCTTGACCATAACCACTATCAGCTAATTGCTGGTCATCAAAATCACTATCTTTATTTTGATATTGTGAAGCATTTAATGATAATTCAAATGGTATTTTAGAACCAATTTCTAAACGATCATAACCACTAATTAAATCATCTTTGCCAATATTAGTTGCTGCTTTAGCAAAATAAACATTATCAGAATAAATTAAAGCATTTCTTAAATTATTAGGTGTTGGCGCATGTAAAGTTGTAACATAATAATTACCCCAGCTAGAATCTTTTTGCCATCTATCTTCTGCCTTTAAATCTTTATCAGGATCGATTGCTCCAGAATCAAGACCAATTGCCGCTGTAATTGGTTTCATACTTGAACCTGGTACAAAAGTTGAACGATAACGATTAGTTAAAGGTTTACTAGCATCATCATTTAATGCTTGCCATTGCTCGTTGTCAAATCCTAAAATAAAATCATTACTAGAAAATGATGGTGTCGATACTAATGCCAGGATTTCGCCTGTTTTAGGATTCATAGCAACTGAAGCACTTTGATCATTTTGATACTCATTATATAATGATTGTTGCAATGTAACATCGATGGTTAAAGTAATATCTTTACCATCTTCAACATCTTTACTAGCAACAGTTTTAACTAACTCGTTATCTTCATCTACAATTCTTATTTCATGACCATCACTGCCTTTTAAATCAGCTTCATAAGCTGCTTCAATGCCACTTCGTCCAATTAATGAACTTTCATCATAGCCTTCACCCTTATGTTTTTCTAAATCTTCAGCATTTACTTGTTGCAAGTATCCTGTTAAATGTGAAGCAGCTTCGCCATAAGGATAATAACGAACTGTAGTAGTATTTACTTTCACTCCTGGTATTGCAATTAATTGATTAACCAGTGCTTGTCCTGAACTATCTTTTGCAAACTCTTTTAAAGGAACAAAAGAATCATCTTTGATCCATGAAGCACTCATTTCATCTTTTATTTCAGCGCTTGACATATTTAATAAAGAACCAATTCTTTCATAATCAGCCTCACCATTTAATTTTCCTGGAACCAATCCAGCTTCATAAGCTTCACCTTGTGTAGCTAATTCATTGCCATTTCGATCAAGAATTCGTCCACGGGTAGCACTTTCACTGCTTACTCGAACACGATAATCAGATTCAAGCCCTTCTAAAATCAATGCCTCATTATATGCTAGCTTTCCATCAGTTACTTTAACTTGATTATTAGAAGTTACTTTTCCAGCAACAGTATTCATAGTTAAGCTATAATCAACAACATCATCTTCAACACTATTGATTTTTAATGAAAAATCCTGTGCTTCAATACCCTCATAAATGTTTGTATATCTTTCTTCAAAGACATCTTTATCAACTTTAGGATCACCGCTTAACATATCATACATTTTTGAATAATCTTTATCTTCAAGTAATGCAAAATAATCCTCTACATAATCATCAGCATTTTTACCGCCTGTGAAAATAAAAAATACAGTCACAATGATTAAGCATATTACTACAACCCCTGCGATTATTAAATTTCTTTTATTTCTTAAAAGCATACCTTATCCCCTTTCTATCGAAAATATTATAACATAGCATGTGATAATAACCTACCTATTCCACTATATTTTATAAATTTATAAGCTATCAAATTGTAGTTGTCTTTCTTGATTAGAGCAAACTTTCCGTTTTACTACTTTATCTTCATCAGTTAAATGACCAATTAATAAGGGACTATTTTCATCATGAAGTCCAATGTTTTTATAAACCTGATTACTAGTACAAGCATAACAATACTTACAACCATGTATACAGCTATTATAAGCTCCTATATCAATACTAGCTAAACAGTGACAATGTTTACGATTAGTATTTGTTTTTATATTTAAAGTAGTTTTTAATAATGATTCTAGATATTCTTTATCAATACAGCTGCCATGATTAATTCCAAACTGTTCCAAATGATATTTTTCACTACAAGTTTGGATTTTTATTTGATATTTTTTAGCAATCTTTCCAAATTGTTGAGCGATTTTTAAAACATCATCTTCATCAATTTCATCAAATTTGCCAGCTATATTTTTATAAATATCAATAAAACTAATAATTACAATATCAGTATATTTTGCTAAAATCCGACACATTTTTTCAAACATTTGATAATGAAATTCTGTGGTATAGCGCTTATTTAATAAGATTGGATCATAACGCCAGATTACCCGCTTTTTACCAATCATCTTACTTAACGAAACAAATGTTTTCATAATTTCTAATTTAGCTCTTAAATTAGGTTCAATATCCTGATCATACGGTGTTATCGTAACCATAAAATAATATTGATATCCCATTTGTTTTATTGTTTTTAAATATGGCATGATTGGTTTGGGATCTTTGGTTAAAAAACAAATACAGTCAACTACATCAGGACTAATATCAACATGACTAACTAATTGATTATTATATGGATTACGAACGAGAACATAACCTTCTTTAAGCCGATTAAACAACCATTTTGGATACATAGCACAAATATCACAGCGACCTGATACTTGTAATAACATTATTGTTTCTCCAAATCTAATAACATTTGCTTCATTTCTAAACCACCATAATAACCCGTTAAACTGCCATTACTGCCGATTACACGATGACAGGGTATTACTATCATGATCCGATTTTTATTATTAGCCATCCCTACAGCTCGAGAAGCCTTTTTATTTCCGATTGCCATAGCTATATTTTGATATGTGGCAGTTTTACCATAGGGAATTTTTAATAACTGATTCCAAACTTTTAATTGAAATTCACTACCTTCCATGGCTAAAGGCAAAGTAAAACTTGTTCGCTGCTTATTAAAATATTCCTGTAATTGTTTAGCTGCTTCTTGAATCAAAGGGGTATTTTCTTCTATATATTGATATTCATCTTTAGGAGTAATTGCATAAATTTTTTGTTCTTTTTCAATTATCAGCAGATCAATTAAAAAATGATACCAGTAACCTTTCAACATATTATCACCTCAAAAAAATTATAACATAATTTAATAATATTAATCATTCTAAACTATCATTAATCAATTATTCATGATATACTTTTCAAGGTTGAGGTGACTACTTATGGAAGAACAAAAACTAATCAATGTAATTGGTGAAATTGGCAGATTATTAATTAAATATGGGGCTGAAATATACCGCGTAGAAGAATCATTAATCAGAATGTGTCAAAGTTATGGTTATGATAATGTCGAAGTTTTTGCCCTACCATCATATTTTACTTTAAGTGTTCTAATTAATGATAATCAGACTTACACTTTATCAAAAAGAAGCCGTCATAACCGAATTAATTTAGAAAAAATTTATGAATTAAATAACCTGGTTCGTTTCGCTTGTCAAAACAAACCAGCAATAGATTATCTCCAATCAGAAATAAAACGTATTAATTCAATCAAAACAAATTATTTGCTAGTATTTTTAGGCTACGGTATTGGAACTGGTTTCTTTGCTACATTTTTTGGTGGTGGTCTTAATGAAACACTAGTGGCAATAATAATCGGCTTTATTTTGTATTTTTTTATTTTGTTAATGGAATATTTAGATATCAACAATCTAGTCAGTACCTTATTATCAAGTATGCTACTTACTGCTATTGCTTTAATTGCCTATCATTTAGGAATCGTTGCTAACTCTCAAGCAATTATCATTGGCTGTTTAATGATTTTAACACCAGGGGTAGCCATTACTAACAGTTTAAGAGATATCATGGGTAGTGATTACATTTCAGGAACTGCAAGAATGCTTGAAGCATTATTAATTGCTGCTTTTATTGCTATTGGTGCTGGTTCAGTAATGATGATTTTAGGAGGTTAATATGGCAGAAATAATTCAATGTATTAGCGCTTTTTTTGCATGTATCGGATTTGCCTTCATCTTTAGAATTCATCACCATTTACGCTTTGCTTTTATTGCTTCGTTTGGTGGTGCATTAGGATGGGGTGTTTATTTGCTTAGTAAAAATTATACCGAAGATATCTTGGCTTATTTTATCGCCATGACTGTAGTAGCATTATTTTCAGAAATCATAGCTCGTATTTGTAAAGCTCCAGCAACAGTATTTTTAATCATTGGCTGTTTCCCTTTAGTGCCAGGACGCGGTATATATGAAACAATGCTTTATTGTATTCAAGGAAACAGTGAACTATTTTTAGATAGCTTTTTAAATACGATTGGTATTTCTACTAGTTTAGCTTTAGCTATTTTAATAGTTTCTACTATTTTTAAAGTAATAAAAAAATTATCTCAAAAAGCGAGCTAAATGCTCGTCTTTTATTACTTAATTAAAAGTAATAAACAATTATTATTCATTGTGTTATACTTTAACAAAGGATTAGGTGAGAAAATGAAAATACTAGGTCTTATAGTTGAATACAATCCATTCCATCAAGGACATTTATATCATTTAAATCAAGCTAAAGAGCTCGTAAAACCTGATGTAACTATTGCCATTATGTCTAGCCACTTTGTTCAACGTGGTGAGCCAGCTATTAGTGATAAATGGACCAGAGCTAATGTAGCCATTAAAAATGGTATTGATATTGTAGTGGAGTTACCATTTATTTATAGTGTTCAAAGTGCTGATTATTTTGCATATGGTGCTATTGATTTATTAAATAAAATTGGAGTCAATAATATTGTCTTTGGTAGTGAAAATGGTGATATTGATGTATTTAAAGATATTGCTATTACAATTAAAAATAATCAAGAAGAATATGATAATCTTGTAAAAAAACAAATGAAACTTGGTTTACGTTATCCAGATGCCTGTAATCAGGCCTTGTCAACATTAATGCATAAAACTATTACAACCCCTAATGATCTTTTAGGTTTATCTTATGTAAAAGAAGTTATCAATAATGATTATCCTATTAATCTTCATTGTATTAAAAGAACAAATGACTTTCATAGTTTAAAAATAGAAACCATTAGTTCGGCTAGTGCTATAAGAAATGCTTTAAGAAATAATCTTGATATTTCTAATCAGTTTTGTAATTATAATGATTACCAAGAATTCTATTTCTTTGAAGATTTTTTTCCATATTTACGTTATAAAATTCTTACTTCTTCTAAACAAGAACTAAAAAATATTCATCTAGTTGATGAAGGAATTGAAAATCTGCTTCAAGAAAAAATAGCCACTGCTAATAATATGGAACAATTCGTATCAAGCCTGACTTCAAAACGATATACTCGTTCTAGAATTCAACGAATGTTAATTCATATTCTTATGAATAATGATAAAGAAACAATTAAACAAGCCATGGATATTAACTATCTTCGAATTTTAAAAATGAATAAAACTGGTCAAAATTATCTAAATAAGATCAAAAAAAGCTGTCAATATCCATTGGTTACTAATTATTCAAACTATTTTCATCCTGGCTTAGAAATAGAGTTTAAAGCAACTAAGCTTTTATCATGTTTATCAAAACAGCCACAAACACTAATTGAAAAGGAATACAAAAGTATCCCTATTATAAAATCGGAGTAAAATTACTCCGATTTTTCAATATCTATATCCGCAATAATTTCATGATCAAATGATAATGATTTAACAATTGCTACAGCATTACCAACAGTGCAGATTCCCTCTTTAATTAAATAATCAAAAACAATATCATTATTCTTCTTTAAATCATTAAAACAATATTTATCAGCATTAGCAAAATTATAAGCTAAAGTAATATCATGCGTCGAAACAATTGTCATGGCATTTTGTTTAAATAAATATTTTAAAATAGCATTAGCAATTACTAATCGTTCTTTTTCATTAGTTCCTTTCAATATTTCATCAATCAAAATTAAAGAACATTTATTTTTAGCTAAATCTGTTATTTCATTTAATCTTCGAATTTCCTGAACATAGAAGCTATATCCATTTTGTAAATCATCTTTCATATGAATCGATGTAATTAATTCATATGGATAATAAACAAATTTCTCACTAAAAGATGTATTCAATGCTTTTGATAACAATAAATTTGCTCCCAACATCTTTAAAAAAGTTGATTTACCAGAAGCATTACTACCAGTAATTATTGTATTATTATTTAAAACAACTGAATTTTTAACTGGTTTATCAATTAAAATATGATATCCATTTACTATTCCAATCATTTTTTCATCAGTTACTTCAGGAATACAAGTATCATATAATGATCTAATCAATTTTATAGTAATACATGTATCTAATAAACCAATCCATTCATATAAAGTTATAACATTATTTTCAATAACATCAATATGCTTTTGTAAACAAGCTGTTTGAATTACATCCACTAAAAAAATTGAACGAATCAAACTAGAAATACCAATAAAATCAACACTTTCAATCATATTAAAATAGTATATGACTCTTATCATTGATTTTAAAGAATGAATAGCCTGATTAATTGATGCATGCTGTTCTTTAGGAAAAAGATCGTTTTTCATCAATTTTTCACTAGCAGATAACATTCCTTTAATACTTCCCACTTGTAATCCAAGCTGTTCATATTTACCATTAAATTGAAAAGTAAGTAAAATACAAATAATTGATAATAAAAGTGGTATATAAAAGAAATCAAGATTAAAAATTGTATAAATTATACTTAATATATTAATGATTAGTAAACTAATAAATAGATATTTGAATTTAAATGGATATTTTAAAAGTTTTGATTTAATCGATAATATTGGAATATATTCTTTGTTTAAACGATTTAAAATATATAATGCGTTTTTTAACTTCTCTTCATCATTTAAATTTTCAATGATTATTTCCTGCATTTTAAAATCATTTTTATTCTTAAAAAATCGACTATACAAATACTCATTACCTATTTCACTAATAGTATGATTGATCTTATTTAAAACCAGATTCATTTCACAATCATCAAAGGTAGCCTCATCAATCGCTTTTTCTTGATTTAGCTGCATATATTCCTTTGTAAGTTCATGATCAACCCCTACTATTCCTATTTGATATTGATTAAATAAATAATTTTCCATTAATCCATTTTTAATAATTGCAATTAAAACAATCACTGCAATAACTACTACAATTATAACAACCATAAATAACCCCATAATATTTAAGAGGTATATTAAATATACCTCTTATCCTCTAAGTACTGCATTAAATTCTTTTTCAACTGCCACTAAAATATTTTCCATAGCTTTATTAACAGTAGCTTCGTCTAAAGTCCCTTTTGGATCTTGGAAAACTAAATTAATTGCTACAGATTTTTTACCAGCTTCAATATGTTCACCTTCATAAACATCAAAAATATTAGTTTCTTTTACTAACTGTTTACTTGCCTGAATAATTTTACGACATACATCATATGAAGGCACTTCTTTATCCATAACTAAAGCAATATCTCTAGTAACTGAAGGATACATTGGAATATCTTTAAATTTAATTTTACTTGTTTTTAAATTTAATAATGCTGTTAAGTTCAATTCTACAACATATACATCTTTAACACCATATTTCTTTTCCATTAATGGATGAATATTACCAATTACCCCTACAATTTCTTTACCAATCATAATATATGCACTTCTACCTGGATGATAGCATTGATTATCAGTTTCAACAGGTGTTAGTTTATATCTTGAACCTTCAATTCCTAAATTTTTAAAGATTGTTTCTACAAATCCTTTAACTAAATAATAATCAGCTTGATAAGAAATTTGTCTAAATGCTAATCCATTATATTCACCACAGCAAGCAATTGCTAGATTTTGTAACTCAGTATCTTTTGAATATGTTGTTGATAATTCAAATAAATTTACATCTTTAATATTATGTGACTGATTATAATTAATCACTTGTAATAAAGATCCAATAATTGATTTACGAGTTACACTACGTTCTTCACCTAAAGGCATAGCTAATCTAATAGTTTCATTTTTATGGAAAATATTAAAATCATCAACATCTGCTGGTGAAGTTAATGTATAAGTTAATGTTTCATGTAATCCTTGATCTTTTAATAAATTACGTAAATAATGCTTTTTAGCTTGTTGATCAGTTCTTTTACCAACTGTCATTGACATTTCTGGTAAGGTAGCTGGAATTTTGTCATATCCATAAATACGAGCTACTTCTTCAATTAAATCAGCAGTCATTGTAATATCATTACGATATGTTGGTACTAAAACATTAAATTTATTGTCTTCAAGTGTGTACTCAAATTTTAATGAACTGAAAATATTAGCAATTTCATCAGTAGTAATATCAGTACCTAATAAACCATTTACTTGATCAGTAGTAATATCAACATAATGATCAGTAATATTTAATTCAGTTGTAACAGATTTATATACTTCTTTAGCATCAGCTAATTCAACTAATAAGTCAGCACATCTTTCTAAAACATTTAATGAATTAGCAGTGTTTAAAGCACCTTTAATATAATGTTGTGAAGCATCTGTCAATAAATTTAAACGACGTGCTGTTTCTCTTAAAGCTGCGCCATTAAATGTTGCTGCTTCAATAACAATATTTACAGTATTTTCATCGATTTTAGTGCTATTAGAACCCATAACACCAGCAATACATCCAATACCATCATCAGTAGATACAATAATGTCGTTAGGTTCAATTTTATACTCTTCACCATCTAACATTACTTCTTTACAATCAAATCCTGTTTTAACAACAAATTGTTTTTTAGTTAATTTATCATAATCATACATATGGATTGGTTGTCCAGTTTCCAACATAACAAAGTTAGAAATATCAACGATGTTATTAATTGGTTTAATACCGCTAGCAATTAAAGCATTTTGTAACCAGGCGGGTGATTCTTTAGTAGTAACGCCTTTTACTAATTTAGCACCAAAGAATGGACATAAATCAGTTTCTACTTTTACTTGAATATCAGAATCTTTATTACCAATTGCTTTAATTTCTGGTAAATTAACATCACGATTTAAAATAGCAGCTACTTCATAAGCTAATGAAGTGATTGCCATACAGTCTGCTCGATTAGGTGTTAATCCAATTTCTAAAATAGTATCTTTTAAACCAATATATGCTAATGGATCTTCACCAACTGGAGCATCACTATCTAATACATGGATTCCTTCTTTATCTTCTGGTTTTAATAATCTTTGATCAAGTCCTAATTCGGCAATTGAACAAATCATCCCATTTGATTCTTGTCCACGAATTTTACTTTCTTTAATTACAAAACCATCACCTAAATCACAACCAGGGTTAGCAACAATTACTTTTTGACCAGCAGCTACATTTGGTGCTCCACAAACAATTTGTTTAACTTCACCAGGACGAACTTCTACTTGGCATACTTTTAAATGATCACTATCTGGATGTAATTGACATTCTTTAACATAACCAATAGTCATGTTATTACCACGTGCTAATTGATGAAGTCCTTCAACTTCTAAACCAACAGCTGTAATTTTATCAGCTAATTCTTGAGGATCTTGATCATCAACTTTCACATATCTATTTAATAAATTTAAACTAATATCCATTATTCTACTCCTTTCTACCAAATTGATTTAAGAATCTAATATCATCATTATAGAAGTAACGAATATTATCAATACCATATTTAAGCATCGCTACTCGTTCAATTCCAATTCCAAAGGCAAAACCTTGATATTCTGTAGAATCGAAACCACACATTTCAAGTACTTTTGGATTAACCATTCCAGCACCTAAAATTTCAATCCAGCCAGTATGCTTACACATTGAACATCCCTTACCACCGCAGTTATGACATGAAATATCTACCTCAACTGATGGTTCAGTAAATGGGAAATATGATGGTCTGAATCTAATTTCTCTTTTTTCACCAAAAAGTTTACGAGCAAATACTTGTAAAGTTCCTTTTAAATCAGCCATAGTAATATTTTTGTCTACAACTAAACCTTCACATTGCATAAATTGATGAGAGTGAGTAGCATCGTCATCATCACGACGATAAGTTTTACCAGGACAAATTACCTTGATTGGTCCTTTTCCTTTAGCTGCTAATAAAGTATGCGCCTGAACTGGTGAAGTATGAGTACGCATCAAGTTATTTTCATCAATATAGAAAGTATCTTGCATATCACGAGCAGGATGATCTTTTGGTAAATTCATTAACTCAAAGTTAAAATAATCTGTTTCTACTTCAGGACCTTCGGCAATTTGATAACCCATTCCTAAAAATAGTTCTTCAAGCTCAGTTACAATCGCTGATAAAGGATGAATTGTTCCTTGGTCTAATTTGTAACCAGGTAATGTAATATCAATTTTTTCTTGATTGATCTTATCTAAGATAGCTTGATTTTCTAACGCTGCTTTCTTTTCTTCTACCGCTTTTGATAACTCTTGTTTTACTAAATTTGACGTTTGACCGAATACTTTTCTTTCTTCAGGAGCCATATTTTTCATTGATTTCATAGCTTCTTGAATCGGTCCTTTTTTACCTAAATAAAATACACGAATATCATTTAATTCTTTTAAAGATTGACATGCTTCCAATTTAGCTAATGCTTCTTCTTTAATCATCAATAATTTATTTTCCATGTTTTCCCTCCTAAAAATATAAAAAATCGTTCCTAATAGGAACGATTATCTCGCGGTACCATCCTAATTCATAGTTAAAAACTATGCTCTTAATTAGCTGTAACGTAGCCGACCCGGCGGTGATTAGCCGCACTCCAAGGTGAATTCAATAATGCCGCTGTTAGAAGATTTTCACCAGCTATCTTCCTCTCTAAAACAGTTTTCTTATTTACTAGTCCTTATCAACGTGTTATCGTTATACCTTGATATTATAACTTGTTTACAACTTTTTGACAATAATTTTCTATTAGTTTTCTATCAATTGCTAAAATGATACATTAAAATGCTTCCAGCAATTGCCACATTTAAAGACTCAATTGTTTGAATAGGAATATAACCAATATAATCACATTTATCTAAAATATTTTGATTCATACCATTACCTTCATTACCAACAATAAAAGCCATTTTTTCAGTTTTTTCAATTAAACTAATATCTTGACCATTTTCTAAAGCACTACCGACAACAACAACACCATTTGCTTGTAACTTTTCAATTATTTCAGTTAAATCACCATAAATACAGCTAATATGAAAATTAGCCCCTTGCATTGCTCGTAATAATTTATCATTATATAAATCAACGCAATTTTTAGATAAAATAACCTGATCAATTCCAAATGCTAAAGCACTACGGATCAGTGTACCAATATTGCCAGGATCTTGTAAATCATCAAGAATTAAATATCTTTTTTTCATCATCAACTCATTATTCGAATCAATTTTACATTTAGCCATAATATTAGATGGTGATTTTGTAAAAGCTAATTTAGCCATTACCTCTTCACTTACTTCAATTACCTCAAGGTTACTTTTTAATGGCTTAGTAGTAATTATACATTCTACTTGATTGGCTTTTAAAGCTTCATTTACTAAATGTTCCCCTTCTATTAAATAATAACCAAATTGATTTCGATATTTTTTTTGCTTTAATTTAATAAGGGTTTTAATTGTATTATTGTTAGTAGACGTAATCATATCCCTATCTCCTTTAACTTTTTTTCACATTGTTTATAGTTAGGTAATCTTTTTTTGATTTCCTGATAAAACTGTTTTGAATGATTAGGTTGTAAAAAATGACATAACTCGTGAACAATTACATAATCAATCAATTCATAATTTAAATGCACCAAAGCCAGATTAAAACTAACTTTGTTGATTTTAGGATAACAAGCGCCCCAGCGAGATTTATATTTTTTTATTTCAACTGCTGGCATTGGTAAAATAAATGCTTGCTTTAAATATTCTTGGATCCTTTTTTCAATATACTGTTTTAAAATTATTTTTAGCGTTATTTCAATAGTTGTTTGAATCTGACGATGATAAACATATATTTTATCATCATGAAAAACCGTCTTACGATTATTTAAATCATAACTAATAATTTGATAGCGCTGGTTAAAAATATAAACAAAACCACCATTAGAATAATCATATTTAATTAAATAATTATCGATTTGTTTTAAAACAGCATCCTGATTATCCTTAATTAACTGCTCAATTTCATTAATAGAAAAATACGGTCCACTATTAACAATGATCTTTCCAGCAACAACTTTTAAATAACAGCGTTTTATTTGTTTAATATTTAATTGATACTCAAATACTTGTCCGTTTAATTCAATTTTTCTAATTTCCATAATAACTCGTATAAAACCTCTTAATCACCCTATAATATTAAAAGGAGTGATTAAATGAATATTCGAAATGCTTTATTAAATAAGCTTCATAATAGTACCCCTAAGGAATTAAAAGAAATAATTGATGGTGGTATTGCTTCTAAAGAAGAAACAATCTTACCTGGCTTAGGTGTATTATTTGAAGAATATTATAATTCATTAAATAAAATGCAAAAAGATGATATGATTCAAACTCTTTGCAATTTATTAAAATAGACTCAACGAGTCTATTTTTTCCTTTCTTTAATTATTTCTTTTATTGAACGGGCAAACATAAATAGCATTAATAAAACAAAGTTAATTTTAAACAATTGATTAAAATCAATCAATAGTAAAATAATTAAAATAACTACTGGTATTATACTACCAACTGGAATTGTTGCTTTATTGCCAATAAATAAATTACCATGATGTTTACTTTTACTTTTTATAACATCAACAATTATTTTATAAATTTCAAATAACAAATAATTTAAGATCCATAACAATAAAAAATAAACAGTAGTATAAAAATTATCAACAAAAGTTTTATTAAGTGCCCCTAAAAAAGTTATTCGATAATAATCCATTAAGCTATAAATAAAACTAATACACGTAATTACAAAAGTAGCAACAGCATTACGAATCAAATAAAAAACTATAAAATCTTTTTTTATTTTATCCATAATAATCACCCGCCTCTTGAACATTTAAATCAATTGCAAAAGCATATTGATTATCATCACCATTACTCAAAATAACAACTACACTTAATTTTTCATTCTTTAAATCAATATCATCGTCTTCTAAGTTATATGTACCATAATCATCATTATTTATTAATTCTTTAGTAGTTCCACTGATTTTATGGAAAACAACATAATTATCATTATCCTTAGGATCTCCTTTTTTATCCTTTAGATAACGGTATTCTAATGAAACATCTGAGTAATCTTTAAAAACATTATCATTCGATGTTTTTAAAGAACCAAGACGAATCATAGACTTTGAGATTGCCGCATTTTCAATTCGATACTCACTATTTGAACCTTCTAAACGATCTAATGGTGTAATATCTAATTTTAACTTAGTAAGCTCTTGATTATTAGTTTCTACAGTTAAAGTAGCTGTTTTGATAGTATCTAAATTAATACCATCTGTTTTACTAGAATAATTATTGAAAGAATAAATTAAGTTATTTTGATCATAATTATCAAGCGTAAATTCATGATTGAATTTCTTTTCATCTGATGACAATTCTAATTTAATTGTAGGTGTCTGTTGTGAAAGAATACTGCTATCTGTAAATAAAATTCGCCCATCATTTAAATAAAAATTATCTTGATCACAGTAAACCTCAACATTTTCCATTGTTACGAAATCATTTGAACCAGATAATATATAATCATAATATACTATTTCGCCAAACGTTTGAAATTTAAAACTGTCATACATAAAAAATAAAGTTGTCGAAACAATAATTGCAAATACAATACTTACAATTAAATGTTGCATATATTTCTTTTTCATATCTATCACCGCCTACATTATAACCTATTTTATCTTAGATAGAAAGAAAAAACAAATTACCTGATTCGACACAAAAAAAGCAACTACTTTCGTAAAAACGATTTCATTGCTCTAATTTAAATTATTTTACTGTGATTAATTCTAAGTAGCTAGTAGTTCCACCAACACCTGGAGTACCAGCAGTAATTAAAATTTGTTCACCTGGTTCAACACCATTTTCTTTTGCTAAGATTTGTGCATATTCAATTTGTGCTACACGATCACGCATTTGTTTACATACAACACCTTTTACACCCCAGTTTAAAGCTAATGAACGAGTAACTGGTTCATATGGAGTAGCAGCAATAACCATTGATTCTGGACGATAACGTGATACACGTTTTGCTGTAGAACCACTTTCAGTATAAACGATGATGGCAGCAACACTGAATTTAGAAGCGATTTCAGCTACTGACATACAGATTGCTTCTGATGGATCTTCAGGAGCTGTTCTAATTGCTTTTCTTAATAATGCATCATAATCTAAAGTTTCTTCAGTTTTTAATGCAATTTTTGTCATTGTCATTACAGCTTCTTCTGGATATTTACCTTGTGCAGATTCACCTGATAACATAATTGCATCAGTTCCATCAAAAATAGCGTTAGCAACGTCACTTACTTCAGCACGAGTTGGACGTGGGTTTTCTTGCATACTGTCTAACATTTGAGTAGCAGTAATTACTACTTTACCAACAGCACGACATTTTTTAATGATTTCTTTTTGGATTAATGGTACATCTTCAGCAGGTACTTCAACACCTAAGTCCCCACGAGCTACCATGATTCCATCAGCTACTTTTAAGATTTCATCCATGTTTTCTACACCTTCGCTGTTTTCGATTTTAGCGATGATTTGAATTTCAGGATGTCCGTTTTCAATTAATAATTTTTTAACATCTAATACGTCTTGAGCACGTCTAACAAATGATGCAGCGATAAAGTTTACACCTTGTTCGCATCCAAAAGTAATATCAGCAATATCTTTTTCAGATAAATAATCAAATCCAAGTTTAATTCCAGGAACGTTAATTCCACGTTTATTTTTAACAATACCATCGTTAGCACATACACAAACGATATCTTCACCTTCAACATGGTCAACTAATAATTCAACTTGACCATCATTTACTAAAATGAAACCACCAGGTTTAACATCTTTGTATAATTCTTTATAAGTAATTGTAAAACGATCACTTGTTCCTTCAATATCTTCTGTTGTAATCACAGAAACTTGACCTTTTTTAAATTCTGTTTGTCCCCCAACAAAATTTCCAGTTCTAATTTCTGGTCCTTTTGTATCTAATAAAATTGCAATATTTTTGCTTAATTCTTTTCCAAGTTTACGAGCAGTTTTAATTCTTCCACCATGTTCTTCAAAATCACCATGAGAAAAATTTAGTCTCATAACATTCATCCCTGCTAAGATTAATTTACGTAACATTTTTTCATCTTCACTAGCAGGTCCAATCGTACATACAATTCTTGTTTTCTTTTTTCTTTCTTTCAATGCAAATACCATATCCTATTTCCTCACCTTACATTTAATTTTAAATTTATATTAACGAAGCTTCATTGCATCTTCGTAAATACCATAATCAGTTGTCCGTTTATGTGACAATACATCTTCGATTTTTAAACCTTTGATTTCACCATGAACTTCACTAACACAAAGCCCACCTTTACCAGCTTCTAATAATTCAACTGCATAAACACCCATTCTAGAAGCTAAAACGCGATCGCGTGCTGAAGGACGTCCCCCTCTTTGCATATGTCCTAAAACATTTGCTCGTGTTTCAAATCCAGTTTCGGCTTCGACTTTTTTAGCCAATTCATGAACATCAGTAATATGTTCAGTAATTACTACAATAGCATGTTTTTTATCAGATGCTTTAGAAGCTTTTAATCTTTCGATAACTTTTGCCTCATCAAATCCAATTTCACTAGTGATAACCATTTCTGCGCCTGCTGCAATACCAGCATTGATTGCAAGGTCCCCACAACGACGTCCCATTACTTCAAGAATCGTACAGCGTTGATGAGAACCAGATGTATCTCTTAAGCGGTCTAATGCATCAACAATTGTATTTAATGCTGTATCAAATCCAATTGTATAATCTGTATCCGGAATATCATTATCAATAGTTCCTGGTATTCCAATACAGTTAACTCCCATTTCAGTAAGTTTTAAAGCACCATTGTAGCTACCATCGCCACCAATAACTACTAAAGCTTCCATTCCTACTTTTTTCATTTGCTCAATAGCAGCTTTTCTTACTTCAGGATCTTTAAATTCAGGAAAACGTGCTGATTTTAACATAGTTCCTCCTAAATTAATAATATTACGAGTACTATGTCGATCAAATTTAATAAAATCTCCTTCATGTAATCCTTTATATCCTAAACGAACACCGTAGACTTCAATTCCTTTATTCAAGCATGTTCTTGCAACCGCACGAACAGCAGCGTTCATTCCAGGAGCATCTCCACCGGAAGTTAATACACCAATACATTTAACCATTATCTTTCCTCCTCTACTACATATTAATTTCCAAGACATTTTAACACAAAAATTATGATGTTTCCATATATTTTTACATTATTATCTTACCTTAAATCCCTCCCTTTTAATTCAACCGGTTTGCTAATCGCTTTCATTCTAGAAATCAATCGTTCAACATTTTCTTTATCGCCAGTTTTTAAAGAATAAATCTTTTTTAACCGTTCTAATGAATACTCACTTGTAAAAAATGTTGCCTTTTGATTTTGTAAACGATAGGCGATAACTGCCGATAATATTTCATCTCGAGACCAAGGGGTAACGTTTTCACCACCAACATCATCGATTACTAAATAATCAAGATTTTTCATTAATTCAATTGAATTATTTATTCCCTCATTTCCAAATGAGGCTTTAATATCCATAAGAAACGTTGGAAAATGAATAAAACCACATTTATACCCCTTAGTTACTAAGCAGCGAATTAAAAATCCCATCAATGTACTTTTACCACAACCACCTTGACCATATAAATAAATACCTTTATTTTCAGGATTTTTAATATAATCACTTAATATTTTAACAACTGCTTTACCATTACTTTCAGGATCTTTTATGATCGTCAAATCACTAGGTTTAGTAAGTAATATTTTATCACTAATATTTTTCAATAAAATATCACTTAATATCTTTTGATCAGCATAATATGACTGACCAAAATGACATGGCTGTAACGATAAACTAATTTCTCCATTATAATAATTAAAACAGCGTACCATTCCTTTAGAAATTTTTGGACAAGATTGCAATGATTTACAGCCAATACAGCTATCTAAATCTTCTTTATAATCTAGAAATTCAATCCAGTTTTCTTCAATGTCCCGACGAGTTAGATTGAATTCCTGTAAAACTTTAATAATATTATTATCTTTCATCAAGTCATTAATACTATTTTCTTTATTTTTCTTAAAACTTTCATCACTAGCAAATAAATTAAGATTCTGGATATTTCTCATCTTGCCCTCCTATTCAAATTGACTTAAAAATTCATCTAATTCATTTTCATCAACACTATCATTATCAATTATTGTATCTGATGATTCATTTTCTGGTTCTACATAATTACCTTTACGATATTTAATATACACTTTTGCCTCATCCATTGCTTCTTTTACTGTATTGATCTTTTTTCTTTTCCATTGAGAAGCTCTTGATTGCATAAAGGCTCTTGATAAAGCATTATCACATTGTGACAATGTTAATTCAATTAAAACATTCATCACACCAGGTTCTAAATACAAAGAAGTCATGATTGACTCAACCGTTTGTAAATCACGCTTTAATGGTTCACGCCCACCTTGTTTATCTTTTAACAATTGATAAGGATTGACACTTTCTAAATAATGAATATGTTGATTCAATGCGTCATTACTAGAATTACTTTTATAAGTAACAGACTGACGATGATAAATTTCTTTAAATGTTTCTGGTACTTTTAAATCATAGTAATTACGACATTTTTGAATTAGTTCTTTTTGAATTATTTTATCATCGACAATTGACTCTTTAACAAGAGATAACATATCTAACGCATTAATTCGATACATTGTTCCTAATTGTTTAATTAATTCCTGATCATCTTTGGTAATTGATGATCTTTTTATTTGATAATCAGCTAAGCCTTGGTAAAATAATTCCATATCATAGTCACTATCAACCTTACCATATTCAATCCCAAAATAATCTTTTTCAACTAATACTTTATCATTATTATCCATTAAATTAATATCAAAAACATCAGTAAATTTAGCTGTAACTTCCTGAAATCCATCTAAATGATATGCTGATGACTTAAAACATAATTTAGTTCGATTAAATTCTTCTTTACCTAAACGTTTTAATAATAATGGTCCTAAAATAGCATGATTAAAAAATTTAGCTGGTGTTAATGGACTTTTCAATGAATAACAATAAATCCGTTTATTATCATCATCTTTAACATATTTAGCCATTAAGCCAATTGCTTCAAGCTTTAAGCTTGCTTCTTTTATTTCAATTAATGAAAAACCAGTAAGTTTACTTAAACGTTGATGCAAACTAGCAGCTTTTGTTAATGATAATTGATCCAATTCGCTATAAAGTGTTAAATATAAACTACATGCCTGATTTCCAATCAATGGCTGATATAAAAGATTAATAGTTTTTAAATGGATTGAATCTAACGGATAAGTAGCATTGACAGTATATAAATCAGATATCATTAATTCATTCATTACTATTTCCTTCCAGCATTAAGTCAATTTGTTGATATAAATTTTCTAAACTTTTATTATTATCTAAAACAATATCAGCCAATCGTTTTTTATCTTCAATATTCATTTGATTACTAATTATAATTTTAGCATATTTTTCATCAATATTATCACGTTTCATCAATCTTTTTACTTCTTCTTGATAATTTAAATATACCACAATAATTTTATCACAAAGATACTCTAAATTACTTTCAAATAATAAAGGAATATCTAAGAAAATTATTTTTAAGTTTTGATTATTATGGATCGTTTCTTTGATTTTATTTATAACATAAGGATGAATAATATTTTCAAGATCTTTTTTAGCAATTGGATCATTAAAAACAATTCTTCCCAAAGCTTTTCGATCAATTGTATCACCATGTAAATCAAATCGTTTTTTTACACGATCAATACAATCTTCATCAATAGTCAAAGCATCATATGCTAGTTTATCACTATCAACAACTAAATAACCTTTTTCTCTAAGATAATTTGTTACAGTACTTTTACCAGTAGCAATACTACCGGTTATTCCATAAACCTTCATTTCTATCTACTCCTTTATTATCGCTAATCTCCTATAAAACATAGGTGCCTGCAATTAGTCTTTTAACGTCTTCTTTTTTGACAATGAGGACAATAATAAGTACCTCGTCCTTTAATTTTAATCTTGCTGATAGGACCGTTACAAATCGGACAAATTTTTTGCATATGAGCTTTTAATTTAACTTGAAATAATCCATCTATGCCATTAGCCGAAAAAGAATGGATAGTCGTTCCGCCTTGTTTGATGGCCTCATTTAAGATTTTACATGATACATCAATTAATTCTTGAACACTCTTTTTAGTTAAATTAGATGCTGGAGTATTAGGATCTAGACCCATTGCAAAACAAATTTCATTAGCATATATATTTCCTATTCCCGCAATAATATTTTGTTCTAAAAGAACATGTTTAATTGGTAATTTACTTTTATGTATTTTTTCATATAATTCATTACAAGTTGCATCAAACGGTTCTGGCCCCAGTTTTGAAAGTGGTAATTCATTTCGATAATTTTGTAAACTTACTAATTTAATACGACCAAATTTACGAGTATCGTTATATCTTAGCTGCTTACCATTATCAAGATTAAAAATAATATGATCATGTTTATTTACAGGTTCATTTCTATCGACGTAATGATATTTTCCTTCCATACGAAGATGAGATACAAAGGCAATATTATCAAGTTTAAAAACTAAATATTTACCAACTCGATCAATATCATTAATTGTCTGATTTATACAGCTATTAACAAATGTTTCAACATCATCTTCAATAATTTTAGGGTAAATTACATCAATTGATTCTATTTTTTTATTTAAAACAAAATTCTTTAACGTATTTCTTACAGTTTCAACTTCTGGTAATTCCGGCATATTTATCTCCTATTTAAGTTCATACCAATTAACAGCATAACTTCCTTCTGATTTTAATTCCACATTCATCTTAATAGCACTGCTCATTCCCTTAGATACTACCTCCATTACTTCTTGTAATTCATCGTGATAAACATCAAAAATCAATTCATCGTGAACTTGTAAAATCATCTTCGATTTTAAATTATGCTTTTGTAATAAATGATCCACTTTAATCATTGCTAGTTTAATAATGTCAGCAGCTGAGCCTTGAATTGGCGTATTCATCGCTAAACGTTTTCCTAATTCCTGACGCATATAATTTTTTTCATTAATTTCACGAATAAAACGTTTACGATTCAACATTGTCGTTACATAACCATGTTCTTTACAAAAAGCAATATTATTATCCATATAGGTCTTTATTTCTGGATAATTTTCAAAATAACTTTTAATAAATTCACGAGCCTGCGCTACACTTACTCCAATTTGTTCAGCTAAACCAAAATCAGACATACCATAAATAATTCCAAAGTTAACAGCTTTAGCGTTTCGACGCATTGTACTATCAACTTGATCTTCTGGTACATTAAAAACTTCACTAGCAGTGTGGCGATGGATATCTTTATCTTCATTAAATGCTTTGATCAATGATTTAACATTAGCTAAATGAGCCAATACTCTAAGTTCGATTTGTGAATAATCAAAAGATACTAAATAATCATTTTCAGGTATAAACGCTTTACGAATCAATTTTCCTTCTGGAGTTTTAACAGGAATATTTTGTAAATTAGGATCAGTTGAAGACAATCTTCCTGTTTGCGTCAACGCCTGATTATAGATAGTATGAATTTTACCATCAACAAATACTTGATCTTGCAAACCAACTATATATGTTGAATATAATTTAGTTAATGTTCGATATTTTAAAACTTTATCAACGATTGGATGGAATTCTTTGATTTTATTTAAAATTTCTACTGAAGTCGAATAACCAGTTTTAGTCTTTTTACCATTTGGCAAGCCTAAATCAACAAACAATACTTCACCTAACTGTTTTGGTGAGGCAATATTGAATTCTTTACCAGCTAACTGATGAATTTCTTGTTCTAAAATTTTAATTTCACTACCAAATTGTTGTTGTAATTGTTTTAAAACATCTAAATCAATTTTAGCTCCTTGATATTCCATCTTAGCTAAAATTTTAGCAACAGGCATTTCAACATCTTTATATAATTCATATTGATTTTCATGTTTTAGTTTTTCAATTGCTTTATCTTTTAAACAATAAATTGCTTTAGCCTGCTTAATTAAATGATCAGCAACTTTACTTGTTTCGGGAACTTTCTTTTTAGCCCCTTTTCCATATACTTCTTCATCATAATAGACATCATAATATTCATAGTATTCACAAACACTACGAATTTCATCTTTTAAACTTGGATTTAAGATATATGATGCTAACTGTAAATCAAAAACATAATTATTAATTTCTAAACCATGCCATTTAGCAGCATTGATACATTTTTTAATATCATAGCCATATTTTTCAATTTCATTAGAAGTAATAAAATCTTTAAAATTAGCACAATTCAATGCATCTTCAATTCCAATATAATAAGCTTCACTATCATTATAAACTGCAAATCCAACTATCATGGAGCGATGATAATTACTATCATAAACCCCAACGACTAAAGCACTATCACGCTTGATAACTGGTAAATTTTTTACTATTTCAACTGGAACTTCTTTAATTGGATTTGCTTCCTCATTATTCATAGACATTCTTTTTAACAATGAATTCATACTATAACGACGATAAAAATCAGCTAATTCATTATAATCATGTCCATTGTAACGATAATCTTCTAAATTAATATCTATTGGTACATCTTTGATAATTGTTGCAATTTTTTTCGATAACAACCCTTGATCAATATTATTACGGATTTTTTCACCCATCTTACCTTTTAATTCATCAAGATGATCATTTAAATTTTCAACAGTATGATATTGTTTTAATAACTTTAAAGCAGTCTTTTCACCAACACCAGGAATACCAGGAATATTATCAGATTTATCTCCCATCAAACCTTTTAAATCACGCATTTGATCAGGAATTAAACCATACATCTCTTTAAATTTAGCCGGTGTAATTTTTTCTAATTCACCAACTCCTTTTTTAGTTAAATAAACACTTATTTCATCAGTCACTAATTGCAACATATCTTTATCACTTGTAACAATGCTGACTTTAAAACGGTTTTTACTTGCAAGAGTAGCAATCGTTCCAATAACATCATCACCTTCATAGCCTTCAACTTCCTGGTATTTAATACCATGAGCAGTTAAATATTCTCTAATCATTGAAAACTGACATACAAGTTCATCTGGCGTAGCACTTCTAGTTCCCTTATAAACTTCAAACAAATCATTTCTAAATGTCTTTTTTCCATAGTCAAAAGCTACTACTAGATATTCAGGATTTCCTTTTAAAACACTTTCAAGCATATTAGCAAAACCAAAAACAGCATTAGTTGGAATTCCATCTTTATTCATCATTAAATTTCCCATTGCTGCCGTTGCATAATAAGCCCGATACAACAATGAATTACCATCTATTAATACTAATTCTTTCATCTATATATTCCTTTCTTAGCGTATATTTCTAGCTTGATTAATTACTAATGATAATTTATCACGATAATTAACTCTACCTTCGATTAAATAAATATTACCACGTACTAAAACCTTTTTTAAAGCCTGGAAATTAGAAGCAAAAACAACTCCATCAACTGTTCCGGTTTCATCACTTCCATCAACAAAACACATTTCTTGTCCTTTTTTATCAACAATTACTTTTACTCGGGTAACATTTAAGACCAATCGAACGTTTTGATTAATATATCTATTTAATTGATTTACGTCAACAATTTTAACATCTAAATTTTGTTTTATCAAAGCAATTGGATGCATCGATAAATAAACACCCAAAACCATTTTTTCTTCTTCTAAAACTTTCATTTTATTATCTTTGACAATTGTCAAAATTGGCGGTTCATCAATACCAATCGTATTTTTCAACTCGGCGTATTCCATGATTTTATGTAAATTTTCTTTGATGGTCATTCGATTTAATTTAAACTCATCAAATGCTCCAGCCATAATTAGACTTTCTAACATTTTACTATTAACCTTGCTTGCTTCCATTCGGGAAATAAAATCAAAAATATCTTTAAACAAACCTTTATTTCTTTGTTCAACAATCGCTTGATATCCAGCATAACCAACATTTTTTATCGCCATTAATGAATAACGAATATTACTATCTTCTACTTTAAAACGATTAGTTGAATAATTAATTGATGGCGGCAAAATTTTAATGCCATACTTTTTAGCTTCCTGGATACAATTAATTTTATTAGAATCACTACTTTGGCCATTTGATAACAAGGCACTAAAAAATTCTAATGGATAGTTAGCTTTCAAATAAGCTAAATAATAAGCAACATAACCATAAGCAACTGAGTGGGCTTTATTAAAACCATAATCAGCAAATTTTTCAATTAAATTATATATTTCTTCAACCTCATCTTGACTAAAACCATTAGCTAAACCACCTTCTATAAATTCATTGCGCATTGAATGCATCAAACTCGCCGTTTTTTTCGACATTGCTTTACGCAAGATATCTGCTTTAGCAAGCGAAAACCCAGCAACTCTTTGGGCAACTTGCATTATCTGTTCCTGGTATATCATAATTCCATATGTAGATTGTAAAATTGGTTTTAAACAAGGTAATGGATAAGTAACTGGTTCTTTACCAGTTTTACGAGCAATATATAATGGAATATTAGCCATTGGTCCGGGACGATATAATGCTATTGCAGCAATCATATCATCTAAACAATCGCATTTCATTTTAACAAGCAAATTTTTCATTCCTGATGACTCTAATTGGAAAATCCCAAATGTTTCACCGCGACTTATCATTTGATAAGTTTTTTGATTATTAAAATCAATCTCATTAATATTTATTTTAATATTATAATTCTTTTCAATATCTTTGATTATATGATCAATCATCGTTAAATTCTTCAAACCTAAAAAGTCCATTTTCAATAAACCAGCATCTTCAATATAATCTTTAGAATACTGAGTAACAACACCATCATTTGGTCCTTTAACTAAGGGTACGATCTGATTTAACGGTTCATTTGATAAAACTACACCAGCAGCATGGGTCGAAATATTACGTGGTAATTTTTCAACAATAAAAACTGACGGCATGATCTTAGATAAGGCCTGATCTTTATTAACCATATTTTGAAAATTATAAGATGTTTCATAAACTTCTTTTGCCGATTTTCGATTCTTAGAATCAGTCGGGATATTTTTAGCCAATAATTCTAAACGTGGCAATGGCACTTTTAATACTTTACCTAGATCTTTAATAGCCACCTTTGGTCCATAGGTTGAAAATGTAACAATTTGAGCCACATGTTGATGACCATATTTTTGAGCTACATATTCAACTACTTTATCACGACGATCATCTTGAAAATCAATATCAATATCCGGCATACTAATTCTTTCTTCATTTAAAAAACGTTCAAATAATAAATCATATTTTAAAGGATCAATATTAGTAATACCTAAAACATAAGCTACTAAACTACCAGCAGCAGAGCCCCGGCCTGGACCAACTATTATTTTATTTTTTTTAGCGTAACGCACATAATCAAAAACAATTAAAAAATAATCATCAAATCCCATTTTATTGATTACCTGTAACTCTTTGTTTAAACGTTCAAAATATTTATGTGGTACTTCACTACCTTTAAAACGTTTTTTTAAACCTACAAAGCATAATTGTTTTAAATATTCACTAGCCTTACCATTATTAGGAACTGGATATTTAGGCAAATACATGCAATCAGTAGGAATTGTTGCATTACATAAACTAATAATTCTATTAGTATTTTCAATATATTTTAAATCAAACATACTATCCATTTCATAACTAGATTTTAAATATAATTGATCTGTTAATACTTGATGATTTAATTCTAATGTTGTTTGTCTTGAAGAAGCTTGTAGTAAATCTAAAGTATAAGCTTCATCAGGTGTTAAATAACGTACTTCATTGGTTACACATATTTCAACATTTTCTATTGTCGCTAGTGCGATTAATTTTTCATTTAGATTTTGTTGTAAAGCTAAATGATGATTTTGAATCCCGATAAAAAAGTTTTTAAAAGACTTTTTAAATAACTCTATATATTGGAGGGCTTGAGAATCTAGTTCTTTTAAAACAAGACGTTCAATAATTCCTTCTTTACAAGCTGAAATAACAAAAAGATGCTCTTGATGCATCGCTAAGTGTGATAATGGAATAGCTTTTTTATCACTTAGACAAATTTCACTAGTAATTTTTACCAAATCAAAGTATCCAGCAGTATTTTTAGCTAATAACAACAATGGATAAACTTCACTTTCAATTAAAACACTAGCTTCAATTCCAAATATTGGTTTAATTCCATATTTTTTAGCAGCTTTAAAAAACTCTATTGCCCCATACATATTGTCTTTATCAGTTAAAGCTAGTGCCTCAAAATGGAGATCACTAGCTTTCTTAACCAACTCATCGATCAATATAGTACTATTTTGAAAACTATATGAACTATAAACTTGTAAATGTCCTAGCATCATCTCCACATCCTTTCATACTGTTTCTATTATACCACTAAATAAGCTATTTAAAAAGATATTACAAAATTGCCCGAAATGAAAACAATATGATCATTATTGCTAAATAAAGACACAAACATAAATATAAGGTATTAAAAATATCCCAAGCCGGACAATTTAATAACCAGATTCGATAGGCATAAAGAATTAAAATATAATAATGATATTGTACTTGTAAGACACAAAATTTCTTTTGCCAGCCAATAATAACAATTGATAATATTACTGCTAATAAATGAAAAGGAATAATCCACATTGGACATAATACTTGCATTAATAGGATTATTCCACAAATTAATTGTAATTTTTTTATTTTAATCAACATATAATCACCTATGATATTATATGTTAATTTAGCGATAAAATGAAAAGAAGTGGAAATCGCTTTCCACTATCTTGCGTTTTCTTTTAAAGCTTTAGCTAATTGATCAGGACAGCTTGTTGGTTTACTATTACAGCGAATCCCTTCTAAACGATCTATTACATCATTAACCTTCATACCTTTGGCCAATGCTGCTACACCTTGAGTATTTCCTGAACATCCCCCTACAAATTTAACACTATTTACAATGCCATCTTCAACATCAATAATAATTTGTCTTGAACATACCCCATGTGGCTGATATTTAATTTCCATTTACTTTTCCTCCTTCTATCTTGCTTTACGAACTAATTTTACAATCGTTGTCAAATAAGTATTATGACAAGATGTATCTAAACCAGCGATTCGTTCAATATCATAACTTTTATCCAACTCAGCAATATCTTTAGCTAATGATGAATGTGATTGACTAATATAAATAACTGTATTAAAACGTGCTATTTTAATTGTATTAATAATTCTTTCACTAATTTTTGTTCGATCACCATGAATAATCAAAGTATCATAAATTTTCTTTTTAGCGTGAGTTACTATTCTTTCATCTACTTTTCCAGCGATAAATTTAACATTATCACGATTTAAATACTTAGCATTTAATTTAGCATCTTCAATATGATATTTCTTTTCATCAATTGCAATAATTTCTTCCTGGTCTAAATTTAACTCTAAAAATCCTGCTTTACAATTAATTGAAATTATTTTCTGGCTATCTTTAACCATTGTTTTAACAATTTGATTTTCTTTCCACATCATATCAATATTTTCAGGTAATTTAGTTTTAATACCTACTAAATATTTTTTATCATCATGATACATTTCTAAACGTGATGACCCATATAACTTTGAATAACCAGTTTCATCAAACTCTTGATACTTAGATGTATTTACTGACATAAATATTCCAGCAACATACGGTAATTGACTGATCTGTTTAACTGTTTGATCACTTAAACCATCACGACCAGTAATGAAAACTAATTGAATTTTATCTTCAACTAATTTTACTTTTAAAAATCTAAGTCCTGTTTTAAATTTATCATTATAAACTCGACAATCTTCATTTGTAAGAATTGTTTCCAAATCATTCAAACATTGATTAATCAAAGGATGGTGTTTTAAACAGCGATTCATAACTGTTAAATACTTACTTTCACGTTGATAAATACCAAATGTGATTTTATCTTTAAATCGAACAACTGGTAAATTAACACTAGTAATATAACCAGTTTGTTTATCAGCTTTGATTACATCTTTAAAAACAGTTTTTGATAAATCATATTCACTATATTTTCTAATTGATTCTCGAACTGCTTCTTTTTTTTCTTTTAACTGTGATAAATAAGTCATATGCATCATATTGCAGCCTTGACAATTATCATATAGAAAACATTGTGGTTTAACTCGGTTTTTAGACGGTTTTAAAATTTTCACTAATTTTCCTTCACTATATCCTCTATTTCTTTTAACAATATCTACAACAACTTCTTCTCCTGGTAATGCTCCAGGTACAAATACGATCTTACGATCTAAATAACCAATTCCTTCTCCATTGATCCCAACTTTTTTTATTTCAATATTTTTATTCATCCTACACATCTCCTTTAAAAAAGGAAAGCCATCTTAGCGATGCTCTCCTTCTTCCTCTTCTTCTAAAATAGTAACTTTTAATTGAGCAATCCTATTTTTATGCATTTTTACAATTCTAAATAAGACATTATCGATTTGGACTTCTTCATCAATTTCTGGCACTCCCGAAACTTCACCAAGAACTAAGCCACCAATCGATTCAAAATCCTCAGAATCAAAATCCGTTCCTACTTTATCATTAACTTCATTTAAATTCAAGCTACCATCAATTAAAAATTCATTTTCACTTAATTTAATTATCATATCGTCGTCTTCATCATCATATTCATCATCAATTTCACCAACAATTTCTTCGACGATATCTTCAAAAGTTACAATCCCGCTCATAACTCCATATTCATCTAAAACAATCGCTAATGAAACATGTTCTTTACGCATAGCGGCAAAAACATCGCCAACTTCATTAAATTCATAAACAACAAATGTATCACGCATGTAATCTTTAACTTCAAATTCATCTGGATCAATATTAAAGAATAATAAATCCTTTACATTTAATACCCCAACAATTTCATCAAAGCTTTCACTATGTACCGGATATCTAGAAAATTGTCCACGTTTATATATTTCCATTAATTCTTGATAACTACAATCATCAGGAATACTATCAACATTGATTCTCGGTGTCATAATCTCCTTGATTTCGGTTTCACCAAATTCAAAAACATTATGAATCATCTCTTTTTCTTCTTCTTCCAATACCCCTTCTTCATGACCAACAGTTACAATTGTTTTGAGATCTTCTTCAGTCATTGTCGGTCCATTATCCTTATTACCACCTAATAGTTTAATTATAAATCCAGTAATAATATTCAATAAAAAAACTACTGGTGTAAATATAAAACAAATGAATGAAACAAATCCCGACATAAACAAAGCTATTCGATCAGCATTTTTAGTAGCAAATGTTTTAGGTGTTATTTCTCCAAATACCAAAATCAACAAAGTAACTACCCCTGATGCTGCAGCAACTAATGAAGCTGAGTTACCAAAGATTGAAATAACAATTGAAGTAGTCAATGAAGACGCTCCAATATTAACTAAGTTATTACCAACTAAAATCGAACTATACAAACGATCTGTATTTGATAAAAGTTTTTCTACTTTTTTAGCTCGACGATCCCCTTCTTCAGCCAAATTACGCATCCTGATTTTATTTGCCGATAAAAACGCTGTTTCTGTACACGAGAAAAAACTAGATAAACATATTAAAATAATAAATACAACAATATTAACTATCTGACTCGGGTCCACAATTAATCATATCTCCTTATAAATAACATTGATATTATAATATTATAAACACTATAAAATGTCAAATTGTCCCCAAATTACAAAGCAAAAAAGCAGTTTCCTGCTTTTTTACTTTCCTAACATAATAACAATAGTTGATCCTGCTTCAACAGATTCCCCAACTCGTGGTAACTGATCAATTACTTTATCACCTTCACCAATAAATTCAAATTTTAATTTAGGATTGCTGACTTCACTTTTAGATTTACCAACATAATTTTCTACCTTGATTGATTCAACATCCATATAAGTATATGTTTTTTCTTTTTGTTTACTTACTTTTTCAATTCCCATACTTGGTAAAATATCCACTAGCATTTTACGAGCAATTGGAGCCACTGTCGTTCCACCATATTGAACACAGTTTTTGGGATTATCCATTGCCACATATAAAACAATCTGAGGATCATCGATTGGCGCAATCCCAATAAAAGAAAGAATATATCCTCCATCGACATAACTACCATTAACTGCTTTTTGAGCAGTTCCTGTTTTACCACCAATACGATAACCATCAATATAGGCATTTCTACCGCCACCATCACTAACTACTGATTCTAAAGCATCGCATACTTTTTTTGATGTTTCTTCACTAATGACCTGTCTTAAAGGTTGCGGCTGTTGCTGATAGACAATATCATTTGAATAATTATTGATTACACTATCTACAATATAAGGCTGATACAAAGTTCCGCCATTTACACATGCACAAACCGCTCGAACTAATTGCATTGGCGTTACTGAAATCCCTTGGCCAAATGCAACGGTAGCTTGTTCTAATTCGTTAAAATTTTCGTAATCAAACATTATCCCCTTAGATTCTCCTGGCAAATCAACACCAGTTTTTTCTGTCAAACCAAATTTCTGGACATATTCATATAATTTATCTTTTCCTAATCTTCTACCTATTTCAACAAATCCAGGATTGGAAGAGTTTTGAAGCACTTCTCTAAAAGTCTGCAAGCCATGTCCACCTTTTTTCCATGATTTAATTCTAGCTCCACCTACTATTTCATAGCCTTGATCATAATAAGTATCCTTATCCATATCAAACAAATTTTCATTTAATGCCGATGAAAATGTAATAATCTTAAATGTAGAACCTGGTTCATAAGATTTCCAAATTGGTATATTTTGATTATAAACATCAGGATCAGCATTTTGATAATCATTTGGATCAAAATCCGGCTTACAAGCCATTGCTAAAATTTTACCAGTATTAGGATCCATTGCTAATGCCCAGATACCATCTGGATTATAAGTATCATAAGCGTTATCTAACTCTCGCTCTACAATATCTTGAATATCGCCATCAATTGTAAGTTGAATATTAAAACCGCTAGTAGGAGCATTATAAACACTAGGATATAAAGAAATCGGATTACTTTTAGCATCCATGAAATAATCAATACTTCCATTACTGCCATCTAAATAAGAATCATATTTCAACTCCAAACCAAGCAATCCCTGATTATCAATTCCAACAAATCCTAGCGTTTGTGCTAAATAACTTCCATTTGGATAATAACGTTTAGAATCTTTAATTAAATATACTCCTGGTAATTTTAAACGATCGATTCTAGCAGCAGTTTCATCATCTAGCTGGCGTCCTTCAGGCTGGATTCTTTGAATTGAAACATTTTTACTTATCTTCTCTTCAATTACTTTAACATCAACATTTAAAATATCTGCTAATTTATTAGCCGTTGCCACGACATCTTTAATTTGACTAGGGACAACAACTAATGAAGCTGTCGTTAAATTAGTAGCTAAAACATTATTATCCCCATCTAATATTAATCCCCTATTAGCCTCAACAGGAAAACTTCTTTGCCACAAATCAACTGCTCGATTATAGATATTTACCCGATCAACAATTTGAATATAACCAATTTTTATAATAATTGCTACAACAATAATTATTGTAATGATCTTAACAATTTTTATTTTCTTTTTTGTTAGTTCATAAATCATTTAACCACCTAGTTAAATATATGAAAAAAGTAAGGCCCATAGACCTTACTGTAAAGCAATAGTTATTGTATCACCAGCATGAACCAATGTTCCTTCTGGTAAACTTTGAGCAGCCACCTGGCCACTATCTCCTTGAATAGTAATATTCAAACCAGATAATGAAGCATAAGTGGAAATATCTTTTCGTGACCAGCCAACAAAATTAGGTAATGTAATATCCGTTGACTCAGTCTTTAAAAAGACACGATCATTTTTGGTTACTTTAGTTTTAGCTTCAGGATATTGTTCTAAAACTGTACTACCATTACCAATCAATTGAACATTGATTGATTTAGATTCTAATTTAGATTTAACAAAACTTGCACTTTGATTAATAAATGAATCTAACTTATAATCTCCATCACTACTACTAGTAGTTTCTGGGGCATTATATGATGATACAATTGATAACGCTGTTGGCATAACGTTTTGTATAACGTTAGCTTGATGTTGAGTTGTATCATTATCAGGCCCTTGGAAAACAATATTTACAATAATTTGTGGATCTTCATATGGAGCCATTCCCATAAATGATTTTGTATAACTAGTAGTTGAATAAGCTCCATTTTCTACTAATTGACCAGTACCAGTTTTACCAATCATTTGAACACCATTTGTTAATGCAAATTTTTTACCAGTTCCTGTTTCATCACTAACTACCCCTTTTAATAAATCTCTAATTTGCTGTACTGTTTGTGATGAAAAGATTTGTTTTGAATAATTAGTTTTTGTGGCATATGTAACTTCATTAGTTTCTGTATCAACGATTCTTTCTACTAAATATGGATCAACTGTTTTTCCATCATTTGCAAAAGCACTATATGCTTTTAAAAGCTGTAATGATGTAACTGTTGAACCTTGTCCAAACCCTGTAGTTAAATAGGCAGCACGACTGCTATCAGTTTTATATAATGCAACTCCAGCAGCTGCATCGAAACCATCAACTGTACTTGATTGGAAAAATCCTAAATCTTCATACACCTGTTCGACATCTTCACGATTTGTATAACCTCTTTCTAATAAGTTACAAATAGCAACATTACTAGAACGATAAAATCCTTCATTATAAGTAATAGTTCCCCAACCGGCACCATTATTATGGTCACGAATTGGTCGACTTGCCCCATAATCATATTGCCCTGATTCATATGTTGCTTCACCACTATACAAACCACTTTCTATTGAACTAGCATAAACAAATGTTTTAAATACTGATCCACATTCATAAGCAGTATCGAATAAAAAGTTTTTATAATCACTAATATTACGTTCATTAGGATTAAATGATGGATAAGTAGAAGTAGCTAAAATTTTTCCAGTTTTAGCTTCCATAATTGTACATGAAGCCTTGCTGGCACCAGCTGCCGCTGCTTCGTTAGCAAGCTGATAATCTAATTCTCTTTGTAAAGAACTATTAATAGTTAAATAAATATCTTGACCATTAACAGCATCTTTTTCTTCTAAGATACCATCTGGTAAAACATATCCTTTAGAATCCATCTGATAAACTTTATAGCCATTTTCACCAGCTAAAGTATCATCATAAATAGCTTCTAAGCCCATTTCACCAACTAATTGTTTAACACTATCTTTTTCAGATGATTTAGCATAACCAATAATATAACTACAAAAATCACCATAAGGATAGTTACGAGTATTACTATCTTCAAATTCTAAACCTGGAAGCCCAGTATCTTCAATTTGTTTTTTGACACTAGCACTTAAGTTATTGCCATAATTTCCAAATTCAACTTGGTATGCTCCAGCGGCTGCCTTTTCTTGCATTTGCTGTGCCATTGTTGTTGGATCCATTCCGATAATAGGACCAATAGCATTTGCAGTAGCTACAATATCTTCAACATAAGCTGCTTTATCGCTAAAATTGATTCGACTGCTTGAAAGTACTGCAATTAATTTATATTTTTTTACATTAGTTGCTACTATTTCGTTATCACTAGTGAAAATTTCACCACGATCAGCATATTCTACCGTCTCTGCTTTGCCTCTTGATTGTGCAAAAGCGGCAATATCATTATCACTAATTAAATGTTTACCTGTTAATCCTAGATAAACAATATTAGCGACTAAAGAAAAAATAACTAATGCAAAGATAACATAAGCAATCTTTGCACTCTTAAACTGATTCATTATTCATTTACCGATGCTGCATTAGAGGCGGCTACAGCATCATTACTATATGTATACCCTTTTTGGCTAGCAACTGCATTTAATCTAGAAAAAGATGCTAACTCTTGTTTTTGCATTTCTAAACTATCAATGTCATTTTGTGCTTTTTGAATATCACTTTGTAAAACCTGAATATCACGATTATATTTTGATTCCATTGATTTAACACCAATAATTCCAAAAACAAAAATAACCATTGTTATTATTAAAAATCTTTGTGAAAAAGCTTCAAATTTAGTTCTTCTTTTTTTATGCTTCATTTTCGACCACCCTTTCAATTATTCTAAGTTTCGCTGAATGAGCCCGATGATTAACAGCCAGTTCAGCTTTACTTGCGACGATTGGTTTTTTATTTACCAATTTAAACTTTGGCTGTAAATAATCCGGGATTACCGGTAACCCCGCCGGCACATCTTTTAATTTAGTCACGTCGTTAAATGTATATTTACAAATCTTATCTTCTAAACTATGGAAAGTAATTACTGCAATTCTTCCATTAACGTTTAAGATATCTAACGCATCTTTTAATGCTTTATCAAATACATTTAACTCATCATTTACTGCAATTCTCAGTGCCTGAAAAGTTTTTTTAGCTGGATGTCCTTTTTTACGTAACACTGAAGCTGGTAAAGCGTCTTTAATAACCTCAACAAGTTCAAATGTTGTTTCAATCGGTTTAATCTTTCGCTTTTGTTCAATCTTACGTGCTATTTGTTTAGCAAACTTTTCATCAGCATATTTGTATAAAATTTCTACTATTTGTTCATAGGACCACGTATTAACTATTTTATATGCATCTAAATCATTAGATTTATCCATACGCATATCCAAACGAGCATCATGATTATAACTAAAACCTCGTTCTCCAGTGTCAAATTGTGGTGATGATACACCCAAATCAAAAATTATTCCATCAACTTTAGTGACATTTTCACTAGCTAGCATCTCTTTTAAATTCACAAAATTAGAATAAAAAATCGTAAAATTATCACCAATTGCTTCTAATCGCGATTTAGCTGCATCAATAGCCATTTGATCTTGATCAAAACAATATAGATGTCCCGAAGTAAGCTGTTTTAAAATTGCCATACTGTGTCCGGCTCCACCTAAAGTGCAATCAACGTAAATCCCATCTTCTTTTATATTTAAGCCTTCTACTGCTTCGTTCAATAATACTGTTACATGATCAAACATTTTTCTCTCCTATAAATCAAAATCAAAATCATCTAAAGATTCACAAATATCATCAAAACTATCTTTTTTACTATCATAATAACTATCCCACCGATCTTTGTTCCAGATTTCCACATGATCACCAGCTCCGATAATCATACATTCTTTTTCTAAATTAGCTTCTTTACGCAAAAATGATGAGATATTAACTCTACCAAGTTTATCAAAAACAAGTTCGTCAGCCATTGAAGTTACAATCCTGACATAATCACGAGCTTGTCTTTTAGTAGTGGGCAATTTATGAAGTTTTTCATAATATTCATTCCATCCATCAATTGTGTATAACGCTAGACAGCCATCAAGTCCACGGGTAACAACAACACTATCCCCACATTGTTCTCTTAATTTTGAGGGAATAATAAGACGCCCTTTGGCGTCGATGTTATGCTTAAATTGCCCCATAAACATTATTTATCACCCACTTCTTAACACTCTCTAACACGATTTAACACTTCTTACCACTTATTATATACTGTATTTAATCTTTTGTATAGCATTTTTGTGATTTTTGTTATTAATGAAAAAAACGGCTAATCATCAAAAATAGCCGTTTTTTTCACATAAATTTCTATTATAAACAAAAAACACTATCAATAAATGATAGTGTCCGCTAAAAACAAATTTTATAAAACTTTTTGACCTTTATAAGTACCGCAGTGTTTACAAACACGATGTGATAATTTGTATTCACCGCACTCAGGACATACAACTACAGCTGGTGCTGAAAGTTTGTCATGAGTTCTTCTCTTATTTCTTCTTGTACTTGAAACTCTTCTAAATGGTACTGCCATCAGTATAACCTCCTATTTATCTTTAAAATAATCTTTCAACTTAGCTAACCTAGGATCAATGTAATCTTCATCATTGGTATCACTAGCACTGTTATCTAATATTCTCCAACCTTTTCCTTCAGATTTAATATTAGCGTCGTCTTTAACTACACGCATTGGTACTTCTAACATAATGTTTTCAAATACCACTGGTGTAAGATCGACAATATCTTTTTTTACCTCATGAACATCCTCTAAGGGATCAGGTTTTTCAAAAGCAAACACCTCGGTTGAATTAATTTCAAAAGGATACTCAACATCTTCTAATGTAAGTGCACAAGGAAGAATCATCGTTCCTTTAATATTAAGATCAACATAAAGGCGTCTATCATTTGAATCAAGATTTCCGGTTCCTGAAACAATAATGTCCTTCAAGTCATTAATTTGAGTATACTGGTCAAACACCTCTGAAGGAAAAGTAATTCCTTCTTCAAAATCAAATTTTCCGTGATGCTTAACAATCCATTGTAAATTGTATTTCAAAATAATCACCTTTCCATAACCGCAATGACAATTATATATAAAATAATACCATAAGTCAACACAAAAAATATTTGTTTTTATCGTTTATTTTAATACATTGTCTAAACCATTCGATCAATATCTCGAGGAACTTTATTATTCTTGATCATTGATACTAATTTATCAACTTTACTTGGACTAATCGACTTATTTGTCACTTTAGCAACACTTAAAATAAATTCACGAATATCATTTTCATTATTTAAATCTTTAGTTTGCAAATCATTAGCCAGTTTTAAAATTTCCCCTTTATTGACGTTAGTCTTTTTTACTACTTTATCTAAAAAAATATCTTCATCTTTCATATTATCACCACTATATAATATGAAAATAATTAAATAACGTTACCCTTCGATTTTTAATTCCCGACGCATTAATTGTTGTATTTCCCGTTTAGGTTCATGATTGTTGTATAAAACATTATAAATCGCATTAATTATCGGTAATTCAATATCAGGATATTTCTTAGCATCTTCATAAATAACACGACAAGTTCTAATTCCTTCACAAGTCTTTTTATTATTTTTCATAAAAGAACGAGCATCATTATTTTTGCCAATTTCCAAACCAGCTTGAAAATTTCGAGAATGAATTGATGAACATGTGACGATCAAATCTCCTACACCCGTTAATCCCATGTATGTTTCTAAACGACCGCCTTTTTTAGTTCCATAACGAACCATTTCAGCTAAACCACGAGTAATTAATGCTGCTTTAGTATTATCACCATATCCTAAACCACTTAAAACGCCAGCAGCTACAGCAATAACATTTTTTATTGCTACCCCATATTCAGCTCCTACTTCATCGTTTAAACGATAAACTCTAAAATAATCATTAGAGAATAACATTTGCACATCACGGGCCATTTCATCATCTAGCGAAACAGCACATACAGTTGTTAACATTCTAATTACAACTTCTTCAGCGTGGCTAGGCCCAATCAAAGAAACGACTGGATTAATTAAGCTTTCATCTAAAACACTACGAATTGTATCAGACATCCGCATATTTGTTCCTAAGTCAAACCCCTTAGCAGCATTTATAACTGTTATTTTCTTTTTAATATATGGTTTAACTTTTTCTAATGTTTCTTTTACATATTGAGTAGGAATAGTTATTAATAAATAATCCATGTCCTTTAATGCTTCTTCTAAATTATTTGTAGCCTGAATTTCATTTTCTAAATATACATCTTTAAAAAACGCTTGATTTTGATGATTAAGATTTATGTCATCGATTTGGCTTTGTTCGATTCCATACATCATAATTTCATTTTGATTATCAACTAAAACTCTACTTAAGGCAGTTGCCCAGCTACCTGTCCCTAATACTGCAATTTTACTCATTTTCTCACTTCCTTACTTAATCCCGTTTACGACAAATAATATGTATTGGTGTTCCTTCAAAACCAAATGATTCTCTTAAGCGATTTTCTAAATATCGTTTATAACTAAAATGCATATATTGAGGATCATTTACAAACAATACAAATGTTGGCGGACAAATACTTACTTGATTAGCATAAAATATTTTTAAACGTCCCCCATTAAAAGTAGTAGTTGGATTAATTGCTTGAGCATCTACTAAAACATCGTTTAAAACACTTGTTTGAACACGTTTATGTGAATTTAAATAAGCTTCTTGTATTAATGGGAATAACTGATTTACACGCTGATGAGTTTTAGCAGAGATAAAAATAATTCTTGCATAATCTAGATATTTAAATTGACTGCGCAATTCTTTTTCCATCTTATTCATTGTTTTATCATCTTTGGTAACTAAATCCCATTTATTAACAACCAAGATGACACCTTTACCAGCTTCATGAGCATATCCAGCAACATGTTTATCCTGGTCAATGATACCAACATCAGCATCAACAACTACAATAATAACGTCACTTTTTTCAATTGCTGACATTGCTCTAATAATTGAATATTTTTCAATATTTTCATAAACTTTTCCTTTTTTTCTCATTCCCGCAGTATCGACAACTCGATATTTTTGACCATCTTTTTCAAAAACCGTATCGATTGCATCACGAGTAGTTCCAGCAACATCAGAAACAATTACTCTTTCTTCACCTAAAATAGCATTAGTAAGTGAAGATTTCCCAACATTAGGACGACCAATAATTGAAAAACGAATTTCATCATCATCAAATTCATCTTCTGTAAAATCCAGCTGTTTAATAATTTCGTCTAATAAATCACCGATTCCAATTCCATGGCTTCCAGAAACTGGTATTGGATCACCAATTCCTAAATTATAAAATTCATAAATATTATCTTTATAAGATTCATCATCTATTTTATTAACAGCTAATAAAACTGGCTTTCTTGATTTCTGTAATAATCGAGCAACATATTCATCTTCACGAGTAATACCTTCACGACCATTGACAACAAAAACAATCAAATCAGCTTCTTCAATAGCAATTTCTGCCTGCATTTTAATTTGGGCAGTAAAAGAAGCATTTTCTAATTCGATTCCACCGGTATCAATAACTCGAAATTCTTTAGTTAACCATGATGCCGTAGCATAAATACGATCTCGAGTTACCCCAGCAACATCTTCAACTATGGAAATTCTTTCACCAACAATTCGATTAAAAATCGTTGATTTTCCAACATTAGCTCTTCCGACAATAGCAACAATTCCAGCCATTTTATCCCTCCTTTTGTTTTTGAATAACTAATTCCATCACTTTATCTACGACTTCTTCTAAACTTAAATCAGAAGTATCGATTTCAATTGCATCATCCGCTTTTTTTAATGGTGATATTTTACGATGCATATCTTGATAATCGCGCTGTTCAATTTCTTTTTGGATAGTATCTAAATCAGCTTCTAAGCCACGTTGTAAATTTTCTAAATAACGTCTTTTAGCTCTAGTTTTACTACTAGCAACTTGATATATTTTCAACTGTGCATCTGGTAAAACAACTGTCCCAATATCACGACCGTCTAAAATCACACCGCCTTGACTAGCCATTTGTCTTTGTTGTAAAACCAAAAAGTTTCTAACTTCCTGATAAGTGGAAACAACACTTGCAGCCATTGAGATACGATCATGGCGAATTTTAGCACTAACATCTTCCTGGTTTAAAAAAACCTGATTAGCACTATTCATTTCTATTTTTATGTTATCAAGTGCTTGAGTCACAGCATTTTCATCATGTAAATCAACATTATTTTCTAAACAATAATATCCTACACATCGATACATCGCACCGGTATCAATATACACATAATCAAGTTTTTTAGCAACAATTTTCGCAATTGTACTTTTTCCAGCTGCACTTGGTCCATCAATTGCAATTGAAATCTTTTTCATATAATAAAAACCTCCATTTCTTTAAAAAAACTAAGGTGGTCCTTAGTTTAAAAGAATATCTGGTACCCTATCATACCACATAAACCAACAAATACAATAACTAAAAAGATAATAATATAGTTTAAAATTGTCGCTACTCGATCACCTTTATCATTATTATTTTCTTCTATTTCTTCGCTTTCTTCATCTAAATCCGCTTCAACAGTTTCCTCTTTAATTATTCGCTGGCTTGTTGTCATTTCTTTTTGTTTTAAAACTTTTTCCACTTCACGTTGATCTTTTTCTTTTATTTGTTTTAACATTTCTTCTAAAGATTTAGTCTGTTCTAAAACCGGTTCTGTTACTTCATCTAGTTCTTCGTTTTCTTCCTCATCTTCAAAAACGTTTTCTTCTTCCATGATCAACTTTGCTTTTTTAGCATCTTCTTCTGGTGACATACTAGCTAAACGTTCCATCAAAGTCATCTTCTTCTTTTCTGATTTATCACTAATTTCATCAATTAGCTCCTCATCATCACCATTTACAAAAAATCCCTTTGAAAATTGTGAAGTACTAACATTATCGAATTTATTTAAACGTACTACTTGTTTTTCTGGTTCTCGAATTTTATTTAAAATATCCATTCTGGTATTATAATGCGCTGCTTTTCCTACACTAACTTTGGCACTGCGCAAAGCACGATCAATTTCTTCACTACTTTCTCGTTGCATTTGTTCAAAAGTTTTAGCTTCTGTTAAAGTATCTTCAATATCAGGTTCTTTTCTTTCACTACGAAAAGCCCGATTAACTGATAATAAAAAATCATCATCTTCATCTACTGAATTACTATTATTAACATTATCGTCGGTACCTTCGCGGTTTATTCCAACTTCTTCTTTTATTCCTTCTCTTAATTCGCGATATTTATTTACACGTGAATTATTCACTTAAAATCACCCTTTCGTCGTACATTATAACATACTTTTTTAGTAATTTATTTATAAATATTGGAAATTACACTATTTTGAGTTATAATAGATAAAGAAGGAGGAATTATAATGGCTAAAATTACAGTAAGTGATGCTTGCATCGGTTGTGGTGCTTGCACTGGTATCGCACCTGATATTTTTGAAATCAATGACGAAGGATTAGCTCATGTTGTTGGTGAAGGAGATATCGATAGCGCTAAAGAAGCTGCAGAATGCTGCCCTGTAGAAGCAATTTCTGTAGAAGAATAATTTAGTTTTAAGATCCATAGGTTGTGCTTATGGATTTTTTTATTGTTAGTTATGTAATAAGTTAAAAAATAATTTTAATAACACCGGTAAAACAACTAAGCCTAAAAAGTAATCTAATTTGGTAATTTGATCTAATTTTTCTTTACACAATATCTGTCCTATAAAGATACTTAACATTGAAAATGAATAATTTATCTTCAATGTCATATCCATTGCAAAACCAATAAAAACAAAAATATAATATAAAAACTTTTTAAATCTCCTTTTTTCAACATCACCCATAATCCTTCACCCCAACAATTCAAATAAAAATCCATCTATATATTATATCATAGTTATTTGCATATTAAAAAAATCACAGCAAACGCTGTGACTTACTTTATAAACTTTTTAATAAAATCAATGCCGTTGCTTTATTAGATGCTAGTGGAATATAATGAACATCACATAGACGCATTAAAGCACTGATATCCGGTTCGTGAGGTTGAGCAGTAAGTGGATCACGGAAAAAGAAAACCATATCCATCTTACCAGTAGCAATCATACTACCAATTTGCTGATCTCCTCCATATGGACCTGATAAAAACCGGTGAACAGTTAAGTTAGTATTTTCCATTATTTTTTTACCTGTTGTACCAGTTCCATATAAATTATGTTTAGCAAATAATTCTTCATTATCCTTAACAAATTCTATCATTTCTTCCTTTTTCTTATCATGAGCAATCAACGCTATATTCATCTTATGCCTCCTTAAACTTATCCTCAATCGGTCTTACTATATAATAAACAATAGCAGAAATAATTCCTTTAATAAAGTTAAATGGGAAATAAATGATAAAAATAGCTTGACCATATGGTGATAAGAAATTCAATATTCCAGGAACAGCAATACTTGTGCCATATTGTTGATTAAAGGCTTCGATATCTACAGCAAATGGTAATTCTGTAAACCAGGTTGGTTTTTGCATTAAATATGTCGGTGTAACAAAAAGATAATTTAAAATAAACATCACCATTGCAAAAGCAAACATTGTTATTACCATATTAATTACATATGTTGTTAAATTATTTTTAAGCTTGATATGTTTTGATAAAAAATAATAAACACAACAAATTGTCAATGATGCAATTAATGCCGTAATTTGACCTATTGCAATTGGTCCAACAGGACCTTTAAACAAAATAGAAATAAAGAATTTACACACACATACAAATAAAGCCGTTTTAAACCCTAACATTGAAATAGCCATTAATACAACCACTTCAGATAAATCAAGATTTAACCACGGCGCAAAAGGATAGGGAATCTCTAATAAACCTAAAATCATTCCCAATGCAGCTAATACAGCAGCCAATACAATTTTTCTTGTCTTAGTTCTTTCCATAGTAATTTCTCCTTAAAATAAAAAATATCATGAAATTACTAATCTCCATGACAAAAAGGCATATTAAATGTCGTTCTTTCATCCAGACTTTACTGTCGGTATAGGAATTGCACCTATTCAGCTTGCGCTCGCGGACTTTACCGCCGGTCGGGAATTGCACCCTGCCCTGAAGACTTTCTTTTCTAAAAGACTATATCATAACTTAAAAGCCAATGCAAATAATATGCACTAAAAAACTAGCATCGACATGCTAGTTATGTTTTTTATTATTAATATAAACAAGCAAAGTTCCAATTATCAACCCTGCAACGGCAACGATCATCAAATAAGCACCGATACCTAAATTAGCCATACCGCTTAAAGCACTATTTATATCTGACAATTCAACAATTAAATATACTAATGTAACGATTGCCGCACATAAAGCCGCAAGATCTTGAGCCACGTATGCTAAAACACTAGTTGCTCCAGCTAAAATAATAAATATAATAGCATCTTTCCCAGCGTCCATTAAACTAACACTATAATATCCCATTGAAATAAATGGTAAGAAACAAGCTATTACTGTTAAAATTGTTGATCCAAAAGTAATAATTTCTAACATATTGAATTTTTTACCAGATACTTCAATTTCTTTTTTCTTCATATTTTCTGCTATATCATCTAATTTGTTTTGCGCATTTTCTAAATGCTGATTCATTGCTTGACCAGTACTATTACCATTTTCAATTGGTTGTCCACAATCTGGACAAAATTTTGTCCCATCTGCTACTTCTTTCCCACAGTTTTTACAATACATAATAAACCCTCCATTTATCAAATAAAATTTTATCTTATTATATGATAAAAAATAACAAAAGAAAAGAGCTTTGTTTTTCACAAAGCCCATTACTATTGTTCTGCTAAAGTAACTTTTACGGTCATTTCATCACCATTACGATTAATTACTAATGTAACTGTATCTCCTGGCTGCTTAGAATATAATTCTGATAAGAAGCTTCGATAAGTTGTAATTTCAACATCATCTAATTTTACAATGACATCACCTTGTTGGACTCCAGCTTTACTTGCAGGTCCACCTGAAGTAACTTGAGAAACATAGATACCATCAGATAAATTAGTATCAATACGATAATAACGTAATTGATAGCTTGAATAATCTGATAACGAGAAACCAGAAATTCCAATAAATGGACGAGTTACTTTTCCGTTACTTATAATTTGTTCTACTGATGTAATTACATCATTAATTGGTAAAGCAAATCCCATTCCTTCTACTGAAGTATCTGCTAATTTCATTGAAGTAATACCTACTAATTCACCTGCTGCATTAACTAATGCACCACCACTATTACCTGGATTGATTGCTGCATCAGTTTGAATAACATTCATATCCCAGTCATCTTGACCATCATCATTTAAATCGACTGAAACTGTTCGATCAGTTCCACTAACAATACCTTGAGTTACTGTTCCAGCGTATTCAATTCCAAGAGGACTACCGATTGCTAAAACTGTTTCGCCAGTTTCTAATTTACTAGAATCACCACAATCAATAGCAGTCATTTCAAAATCAGCTGTTAATTTTAATACTGCAATATCACTATAAGTATCACCACCAACAACATTAGCTGTAACTGATTCACCGTTTGCAAAAACTACTCGAACTTCACTAGCATCACTAACAACGTGTTCATTAGTAATTATATAAGCACTATTACCATTTACACGATAGACAACGCCACTTCCACTGCCGCTAGCAGCACCATTTGAATAGACAACTACTCCTACAACACTGTCAGCAACATTATTGATTACATCAGTTAGGGAACTTTTAACATCATAATTTACTGTTTCTACCTTAGTATTGGAATTTGATGAACCTCCACTACCATTAGAATCATCCATCACTACTGTAAACAAAAAGATATTCATTCCTAAAGAAGCAGTTACTAAAACAATAATTACCGCTCTAAATAAACCTGTTGCATTAGGTCTTTCTTTTTTTCCTTTATCACTTTTGTTTCTTCTAAAACTAAATTTACCTTTTTTCTTTTCATCATTTTGAGCTGTTTCTTCAAATTCATTCATTGGATTATTTTCTTCCATTTTTACCACTCCTTCATTCGACACAATTATAATATAAAAGTAATTTGTTCAAATTATTTTTATATTGTGTGAAAATTTGGACTATCTGTAAAATATTTACATCTACTTCAATATTGGCAAAGTAACTGTAAAAGTAGTTCCAATTCCTGGGGTGCTGTCAACATCAATCATACCTTCGCATAATTCAACCATCTTTTTTACAATACTTAAACCTAATCCTGTACCATACTTATTATTTCGTGACTGTTCTACTTGATAAAAGCGATCAAAAATAAAAGGAATATTTTCTTTAGCTATTCCAATTCCTTCATCTTGAACAATAATTACAAAATTCTTTTCATCATTAGTACATTTAATCGAAATAACACCTGAATTTGAATATTTAATAGCGTTAGAAACTAAATTATTTAAAATTGTTTTTATTGCTGTATAATCGAGCATTAATTCTCTAGTTGCTTTTTTGGTTTGATAGACTAATGATAAATGCTTATCTTTAGCTAACGGTTCAAACAATTCTACAGTTTCTTTAACTAAATAATCAATATTAACCATCGAAGGATTCAAAGTAGCTTCTAGCCTTTCTAAACGCGATAATTCTAATATATCATCTAAAATATTTTTCATCCGATAGCTTTCTTTTAATAGTATACCCATAAACTCATTAAAAGTATCCTTATTTTTTATCCCTTCTTTTTGTAATATTTCGACACTTCCAATAATAGCACTCATCGGTGTTTTTAATTCATGAGAAACATCAGAAAGAAACTGTTTTTGCATTTTTTCTAATTCTTTTACTTGAGAAACATCGGTAAATAAAATAATCGTTCCATCAAAGACAACCTCATCTCGAAATATTGGCGTCGCTTCAACGTGATAATAACGATCATCGATAGCAATCGCTGCTGTAAATTTTCTTTCAAAAACATAACTTTGATCAACAACATTTAATAGTTGTCCTTTAAAAATATCTTTATAATATTTACCTCGTAAATGCTTAATATTAAAAGCACTACGAAATCTTTGATTAGTAAAAATTATAGTACCTTCCTTATTAACAAAAATCATCGGCAAGTTCATTGTTTTGATCAATGAATTTAAAATCTTATAGTTAAAATCCTTTTCTCCTTCAACCTCATGAATTTCATTTTCTTTTTCACGACGGTAAAATTTAATTTGCCGCTTATAATCCCGGTCGATACTATAAATAATTATTAATACTAACACTGTATAACATATTAAATAAATAACACTATGTTCAATATCAACTGCTATTAAAACTAAAACTACTAAAAATCCTAATAACAATTTCAGATAATTTTTATTCATCTTTTTTCACCAGTTTATAACCAACTCCCCGAACCGATTTGAATCGAGCTTGACTTTCTTTTAGTTTAGTCTTTAATTTAAAGACATGAATATCCACTAATCTAGTATCACCATCATAATTGAAATTCCATATTTTCATTAACAATTCTTGTCTTGATAATACTTCTTCTTTATTATCAATAAACATTTGTAATAAATCATATTCAACTTTAGTTAGATTAATTAAATCATCGCCTACATAAACTTCATGTTTAGCTAAATCCATCTTAATATCTAAATACTTAATGATACCTTTAAAATGCTTATGATAGCGTCGTAAATGAGCTTCAATTCGAGCAATTAAAATATTTGCCTGGAAAGGCTTCATTAAATAATCATCAGCACCAGACTCTAATCCTTTGATAATATCATCTTGATCACTACGTGCTGTTAATATGATCATCGGTTTAATATAACCATTATCACGACATTCTTTAATTATTTCCACCCCATCTTTATAAGGCAGCATCCAATCTACTAAAATCAAATCATAATCATTATTTAATATTTGATCACAAGCATCTTTACCATCATATAAACTATCTACTTGATATCCTTTATTATTTAATTCATGACAAAGAATCTTATTAATTGAAATATCATCTTCAATAATTAATAATTTATTCATATTTTCCTTCATACCTTTCAATAATTCTTTGAACAACTGGATGTCTAACTACATCTAATGCTGTTAATTCAACAAATGATATTCCTTTAACACCCTTTAAAATTCTTAACGCTTTGATTAATCCAGATTCTACCCCTCTAGGTAAATCAATTTGCGTAACATCACCAGTAATAATCATTTTAGAATTAAATCCAAGTCGAGTTAAAAACATCTTCATTTGATTATCAGTAGTATTTTGAGCTTCATCTAAAATAACATAAGCATCTTCTAAAGTTCTTCCACGCATATAGGCTAATGGTGCAATTTCAATTACCCCTTTTTCAATTAATCTTTCTGTTTGTTCAACCCCTAACATATCATGCAAAGCATCATATAATGGTCGTAAATATGGATCAACTTTTTCTTTTAAATCACCTGGTAAAAAACCAAGATTCTCACCTGCTTCTACAGCTGGACGAGTTAACACAATCTTTTTAACAACATTGTTTTTTAATGCATCTACTGCAAAAACTACAGCTAAATAAGTTTTACCAGTCCCGGCTGGTCCAATTCCAAAGACCACATCATTATTTTTTAAAGCAAAATAATAATCTTTTTGACCAAGCGTCTTTGGATAAATCATTTTTCCACTAGCCGTTTTAGTTATTCTAATATTATATAATTCATTTATATGTTTTAAATTATCCTGCTCTACTAATTTAAGAGCATAAACAACATCACGACGACTGATAGTTATTTTTTTACTTACCAATTCAATTAATGTTTGAATAACTTTTTTTGCTTTATCAAAATTAGTAGCATTATCGCCTGTTAATAAAAGTTCATCACCACGTAAAGTAATGCTTATACCAAATGTATCTTCTATTAATTTTAGATTTTCATCATGATTACCGCTTATATTATTAAGCTGTGAAATACTAAATTCTTCTAATTTGATTTGTTCAGTCATTTAACTCTCCTCTTTAATAGCAATATCTTCGATTAAAACATATTGCATTTTTAACACTCTTTTGTTATCAATTATATCATAAGATAAAACTTTTTCTCTATCTATTTTATCAATCGAACCAAGTTTAGCACGAATTGTATATAAAAGATAGCTAAAAGCCTCTCCTTCATCCATTTTTTTAGCATCAATTTCCCCTTGATAAGTTACATACGTATATGCCATTACTTTTCCTTTAGTAGCAATGATTTTATTTTCTCCATTTGTAGAAGTAATCGTATTAGACACTAAAAGATCGCCTTTTTTAACAAACTGATTAACCTGTACTACAATATTACCACTACTAACATCAATACTTTGAATTACCCCATCCTTGCTTGCATAAATATTTTGAAAGTTATTTTCGACTTCTTTAGCTCCAACACTATTTGTATATTTTACAAATAACACTCCGCCTTCTTGATAAATATTCAAATAGTCTATTTTTCCTTTAAAACTAGCTTTTAAATCATCATATATCTCATTTAATTCCTGATATGATTTTTTTAAATCACCAGCATTAATATTATTTTCTTTTAAAACTTCTTCAACTAACTTAGTGTTACTAGGACTATTCCCGGTTATTTCTACTTTAAAAATAAAACGACTACAAATTAGTAATGTCAAAGCAAAACTAATTACACCTATAATATTTATTTTTTTACAAAACAATACGACTAAATAATATAAAATACCAATACTTTTAATAATTTGCATATTATATTTTCGAGCTAAAAAGCGTTGATAGATGGGTAGATAAAATCGATATGTATTATCATCGATTTTAGTTAACTGAAAGACTATTAAATGATCTTTTTTAAAAGAGTTAAGTAAAGAAATAATATCATCACTGACTACTTCGTATAAATCATATCCTAATTTCATATAAACTTAACAGATTCGATCTTTCCGCAAACTACAATTTCCTGTTCGCTATAATATCTAATTTCTAAATTCTTACCAGTGATGGATACCATGCTTTGAGGCATTTTAATTTCTATTTTATCATTTTGTAAATAAAGGATATTTTCATAATATTTGATATTTAGATAGTCATTTTCAAGATAAATCATCTAATCACCATAATAAGTATATGAAAAACTTTGTAGTAAATGTCTTTAAGATAAATTAAAGTACAAATTTGTTTAAAAAAATCTTTATAGAGCAAACAAAAAAAGGGCTTTAATAAGCCCCTGATATTTTTATCTTCTACCTTTTTTGTTGTTTTTTCTTGCTGCTTCAGATTTTAATTTTCTTTTTAAACCTGGTTTTACATAAAACTCTCTTTTTCGAGCTTCTGCAAGGGTTCCTGTTCTAGAAACTTGTCTTTTAAAACGACGTAAAGCATCATCTAAAGATTCATTTTCTCTTACTACAGTTTTTGCCATCGAACTATTCCCCCCTTTAACTCTAAACTACGTTCCTATTATATATACATTTTCAAATAATTGCAAGAAAAATATCATCATTTTAATCTATAATTTTTTATAAAACCGACAATAGTAACTAAATCTGCTAAAATAATAACCTTATTTGATTATTTATTTAGATCTTTTTACCTACGATAGTTGCAATTTGTGATATCTGTTTTAATAAATTTTCATATTTTTCTGGTCTTAATGATTGTGGTCCATCGCATAATGCTTTTTCTGGATTGTTATGCACTTCTACCATCAATCCATCAGCTCCCGCTGCTATTGCTGCTTTTGCCATTGGTTCTACTAACCACCATTTTCCTCCAGCATGACTTGGATCGATTACTATTGGTAAATGAGTTAATTTCTTTACTACTGGGATTGCCTGTAAATCCAATGTATTTCTTGTGTAGCTTTCAAATGTTCTGATCCCTCTTTCACATAAGATGACATTTGGATTTCCACTTGCCATTATATATTCTGCTGACATGATCCATTCTTCAAATGTTGCACTCAAGCCTCTTTTTAATAAAATTGGCTTTTTAGTCCCAGCTCCGACTTTTTTCAATAAATCGAAGTTTTGCATATTTCTTGCCCCTATCTGGATCAAATCAACTTTTTCATTGAATTCATCTAAATATGATGCATCCATCAATTCCGAACAGATTGGCAGTCCTGTTTCTTTTTTAGCTGCTACTAAAATATCTAATCCTGATGATCCCATTCCCTGGAATGCATATGGTGAAGTTCTTGGTTTGAAAGCACCACCTCTTAAAATATTAGCCCCTGAAGCTTTAATTGATTTAGCTATTTCAATCACCTGTTCTTCACTTTCAACAGAACATGGTCCAGCAATCAAGGCCAGATTATCACCACCAACTTTGACTCCAGCTACATCGACAATTGTATCTTCAGGATGAAAAGCTCGGTTAGCTAATTTATATGGTTCAGAAACCTTCATTACTTTTTCAACACATTCTTCTACTTCAATTACTTTAGGATCGATTCTGGTAGTATCTCCTACCATTCCAATAATTGTTTGAATTTCTCCTTTTGATACATGTGGTTCAGCACCATTATCACGAATTATTTCTTCAATTTTTTTAATATTTTCATCATTAGTATGCGGTTTTAAAACAATAATCATTTGATTTTCCTCCTTATATAACAAAAAAACTCGTCCTAGCAAAGGACGAGATAACTTCGTGGTACCACCTTTATTCACTAATAGGTCACCCTATCAGCCTCATCAAGTACGCCATATTAATTATGGTTCATACTCTAACACGATAACGGGTGTTCCCGGAGATGCCTACTATTTTCAACATTCTACTCCTTGATGTATTCAACTATTTGTTTGGATATCGTCACACCACACCGATACTCTCTTTGCCTAAACGCCTAGCCTACTAGTTCAATTCTTCGTATTTAATTTATTATGTTATTAACATAATACTAGTAAAAAAATTTTTTGTCAATTAATAAATATTTATTTTTTTTATCTCTTCTAACGCCATTCTAATTAGTAATAGGATTACCATACAAAAATAACTTATTATATAATGACTAAACTTTATTCATTTAATCATCTTTTGATTATTTCGTAAATATAGATATACATACATTTATAATGCTAGGGTTCATCTTATAATTATATGTTTAAAAAAACGTTCTTGAAATTCTACTAAAGCTTCAATTTGCTCATTACTATAGTTTTTATTCGTTGGAACTATTACTAATTTATCATCATTATCATCGATTCTATGAATCAATGCGATACATTTTCCAGTAAAATATTTTATTGGTTCAAATACTCCTAATATATAACAATCTAATTCTTCACTATCCCCACTAATGGTATTTGGAACATACCCATAATTAATTGGATAAATAAAACCATAGTCAGGATGTTTACTTCCAAATTCTCTGTCTATTTTAACCTCAAGAATCCTTCCAACATATTTTTTATTATCCAAATTCAGTTACCTCCATAAATAAAATTTGTATAAAACATATAATAATATATTAAAAGCATCCTATTTTCTTACTGTACTGATCCAAAAGTTTTATACTGATACTCCTTTTTTTAAAATCATATTTACTTAATCAATTTATCCAATACTTTCCTAACATTATGAGCAGCATCATCTTGAATTTCAATAATTCTTGCTCCCCTTGACTTAGCAACCTCTCTTAAATCAACAGCTATTGCGGTATGATAAGAACATCCAATTACTAAAAATACATCACCAGGTCCTAGACCATAAACCATTTCATATGCTTTTTGATAATTTGGCGCAGGGTCACCATATAAAACCGGCTTATTATATAATGACCAGGCTTGATCCATTTCATCATCTTCAGGTAAACCACCATGCATTTCTAATGCATCACTTCCAGCCAACTTATGTAATCCGTCAATATTCATTGTAATAACTGGAATTTTATATTCAGCTAAAGCAATGTGGGCATCATTTGGTTTTGCCCCATTCATATTAGCTTTTAATTGTCTAATAACTTCGTTATATTCTTCATGATGAGTATTAGCATAATCTCTAAACAACTTTTCTCTAACTTCAGGCTGTTCCATAAAAGTAGGAATATTAGATTGCTTTGATATTCCCGCACCTGTAAAAGCTAAAATTTTCATTAAAACCATCTCCTTTATTTTATATTAAACATTTAATTTTAAATTACAGTTATTTTTATTTGCAATAAAACTTATTTATCATAATTATACTTGATTTATAGTATAAAATAAAATAAAAGATACTCAATAGAATAGTAATTAAACTCTCAAGTATCTTATAATAATGCTAAAACAACATCTTATAATTCGTTTGTTTTATTAAACATATTATTATCAATAAATTCAATGAATGGCTTTTTATTTACCTCATCCATGTTTTTTATATACCACTCATATGACTCTTTTAAACCATCTTCTAATGATAGTGTTGATGATATTAAAGTATCCTGATTTGTAACATCCAAATAATATTCGTAATCATAAAAACTAAAATATTTTCTTTGATTTATATTATCATAAACATTTATAAACTTAGGCTTTTTATTCAACACACCATAACAAGCTTCTACCCATTCTTTGATAGTAATTGCTTCTTTATTTCCTACATTAAAAATGTGTTGTACCGGTTTATTTTCTATAAGAAAATCTATAACCCGACATAAGTCTTTAACATGGAAAAATTGTAATTTCATTGAACCATCTTTAGGCAAATAAAATGGTCTATCATCAATTGCACAATCAAAAACAAAAGCTTCTCGATATACATTATTCATCGGTCCATATAAATATGGTGGTCTAAGAATATAAGCATCACTCACTCTTTGCATAAGTGTTTTTTCAGCAGCAATTTTATCAGTCCCATATTTTCCCCAAAACTTATTTTTTGCTAAAACACTATTTTCTTTAAAAGGCTGACTGCCATATTCAGGATAAACCGCACTAGAACTTATCATGATATATTGTTTAAAATTACCTAAACCATCTAATAAATCATTAATATCATTTTCATTATATGCAACAACATCGATAACTGCATCAAAACTCATATTCTTTAACTTTTCTTGCAGGTGATGCCTATTGGCTTCAATTAGTTTAACTCCTCGAGATTGCAATCTTGTATTTCTGTTTAATACATAGACATTATCTCCTTTAGAAACATAATACTCAGCGATATATCTACTTAAAAAAACCGTACCACCTGTTACTAATATCTTTTTCTCCATATTCTTTTTATTAATTGAACAATAATATATTATCAAATATTTTTAATTGGGTCATATTTAGGTAAAGATGAAGCAAATTTATTTAGATTAATAATTTTAAATTTGTCGTTTTTTATAAAAATTACAACTTATTACTTATAATAAATATTTTTCGTTTTATCAATCTTTTCTTGCTTTAAACATTCCCGCATGTGTTGTTAAATAAAAAATCTTATTTTTGTCAAAATAATTTTTTAAATATTGGTAAAATTGCACTTTTTTTCTATATAACGGTTCTAAATTAGGACTCAGTCCTTTCCCGCTTAATATAAATTGATAAAATAAATCCATATCTGTAATTTCATAAGTTTCTTTACGATCAAATGATTCAACATTGCAAAAATATTTGATTAATTTTTCTTTACCATTTTCATATCCAAATCGGTTATATAATATCTCTTGATCAAATGATATTTTAGAATCAAATTTTTTTAACATCTCATCTCTTTCTACCATCATATCCTTAGCTATTGTCGAACAATATATAGTACCTCCTTTTTTTAGTACCCTATATATTTCTTTTAAAGCTTGATCTAAATTTTCAAAATACATTAAAACATGATTAATGATTATAATTTCAAAACTTTCATCATCATATGGCAAATGAAAACAATCAGCCAAATCAAAAGATTTTATTTGTGAGATGTCATAAAGTTTCAAATAACTTTCATCTATCATCTTTTGAGAAATATCACTTAAAATTATTTCAATATTTTTAGGAATCCTATCTTTATTACATTGCCATAATGTACCATCTCCACAACCTATTTCTAAAATCTTGTCACTATCGTTAAATTGATAATGATCAAACATCCATTCATGAAAGTTTTGATCAAAATGGGTATGTCTATGATGAAATAAAACCCTTGTTTTTAATCCATCTGGTGTTTCAAATTGAAGTTGTAAATTTTGTCTATTTTGAATTTGTAAAAATTTTGCATATATTTTTGAAATATTCATGTTATTTTCATTTTGTATTTCATCAATAAGAGATAACATTATTTTAGTATTAGTTAACTGTATATTTAATAAATCTTTTTGCATGACTATTTGTTCTTCAATGTTTTTATCCTTAATAATGTATTTGATTTCTTCTAGAGTATAGCCTGCTTTCTTTAAAAGCTGTATTGTCTGTAATTGTATAAAATAATCTTCTTCAATATATTTTCTACCATTTTCAATAACTGGTATAATCAAATTTATGCTTTCATAATATCTTAAAGTTCTAAGTGTTGTATGAGTAATATTTGCAAATTCTCTATAACTATATTTTTCCATTACCTTCACCTCTTGATTAGATTATAATTTGGAACGTAACGTCACTGTCAACTGAAATTTCTATTAATATCTTTTATTATTTTAATCCAAATTATTTATACCCATATCAAAAGTATACATCATTCTATATCAATAAATTATTTTTTTAGCTTAACAGGAATCCAGATCTCACTATATGCATAATCTTCTTTATATTCATTCATTTTAGTAAAAGAAAAGGAAAAAGAAAATGCTAATTCATAATTAGAAGCAGGTAGCCATTTTGAATATATTTTGGCCATCGTATTTTGTAGTGTAAAAGGGAATGGCCCTTTATTTGGAAAAACTGCCCATGTACAAGCTGGCATTGAACACTTATCAAATTGATTACTAAAATCCTCTCGTGTAGTTAAAACCCCAACTAAATGTGTTAAATGGCCTTTTTCTTCAAGAAAATCGCTATCAGAATCATAAGATACATTTACTACTTCAAATGGTTCAATATTTTGTAATTCACGTAACTCCTTCCATTGATTTTCTGTTATTCCTTGTGTCAATTTTACTATTTCGTTATTTACACCTTCAAATTGCAAGGCTACGCGTTTACTAACTCCAACAAAATTAAATGCTTCTTTTTCAACAATTTTAAAATCCATACTTTTCTCTTTAAACGATAATATATTCTTTAAAAAATCATTTATTTTAATTCATTTATTAATAACTTCCTATATTTTTTTCTGATATATTTTTTCAATCTTTCCATGCCGATTTTCTTTATAATCACATATTTTAAAGCCATATTTTTCATATAAATTTACATGATCTGATACTATATATACTGCTGTAAATCCTAAACTGCTTGCATAATTAATAGCCTTATCTATCATTTTTTTACTTAATCGGTAACCTCGATATTTTTCATCAACATAAATATAGCCAATAAATGGTCTATAATTTACATCTTTAATGCAATCTTCTTTAGTAAATGTACAAAAAGCAATAATATTATTATCTTTTAAAACAATCAAAACACGCTGCCAATCATTAAAATAGTTATTAATCATTTTACTAGCTAATGATTTTCCAGCTTTCCACGGACAATTTTGGATATATTCTATTGCTTTTTGCCATTCTTTGTCATTTGATGTAATAAATTTTAATTCCATTTTATCTTCCTTATAATAGTAATATTTTAATGTAATTATTTTATCAAACAATAATATTATTTTAAATCTCTTCAATTACTTTTAGTATAATTTTAATAAACAAAAAAGAAGATCTCTTTGACCTTCTTTTGCCTATTTTAAGATTATTTCCAAATTTCATCTGCTATTTCTTTAACTAACTCTAATTTTGCCCATTGCTGTTTTTCAGTTAGTTTATTTCCAATTTCACAAGAAGCAAAGCCACATTGGGGACTTAAGCATAGTCTATCTAATGGAATATATTTTTTAGCCTCATTGATTCTAGCGATAATCTCTTCCTTATTTTCTAAAACTGGTGATTTTGTTGTAATTAAACCTAAAACAACTTTTTTATCTCCAGATACTTTTGCAAGTGGTGCAAATCCACCAGATCTTTCATCATCAAATTCTAAATAAAATGCATCAACATTTTGATTGCCAAATAAAACATCGGCTACTGGATCATAGGCACCACTATTGGCATATGTAGAATGGAAATTTCCTCTACAAACATGCATACTAATGACCATATCTTTTGGCGCATTAGCAATAACCTTATTATTAATATCTTTATGAATCTTTTGGATTTCTTTTAGTCCTTCTGGAGTAGTTCCATATGCAAGATGACCAGTTTTATCAGCCATCATTCCCCAAGTACAATCATCAAATTGTAAATTTCGACATCCTGCATTATACAAATCATCAATTACCTTTTTATAACCAGCAACAATATCATTAATTAATTCTTCATCACTTGAATAATACTTTTCAGTATTTTCTCTATTAAAAGGCATTATAAATTGTGCTAAAAATTGAGCTGGTGCAGGAATTGTTTGCTTAGCTACTGTATTTTCATCTTCTAATGCTTTAATAAATCTAAAATGATCAACAAATGAATGTTCATGTGTTAATTTAACTTTACCAGTTAAATAAGTATCATCTATCATTGCTGCCTCATCATGAAATGGTAAACCAGTATTTGTCTTAGAGTGCCCTACTCCTTCAAAATTCCACATAAAATCTAAATGCCAAGTAGCACGTCTAAATTCACCATCAGTAATAACATGATATCCTAGTTTTTTTATTTTAGTTACCAAATCAATAATACATTCATCTTCGACATTTTTTAATTCACCGTAAGATATTGAACCAGCCTCAAATTCTTTTCGAGCGTTTTTTAATTTCTCTGGTCGTAAAAAACTACCGACAAAATCATATTTAAAAGGTATTTGTAAGTTACTCATTAATTCATCCTCCTATAATATCTACCGGATATTTTAACAAGCTAATTACTATTTGAAAAATATAAAAATTTATCGGTTTACTATAGTTTTTATCTATAGCAAAAAAATTTTAAGCCTTTAAATTCTTCTTGAATCATTTCCATCACTTTTTTGTAATCTTTTTAAAACATATGCCATATTCTGACCAATATTTTTCATGTTTTCGATTCCTTCTAAATCAGTTTCAACATCACCTGGTAATTGACCATAAACCATATTCCAATATGTTGAACCAACAATAATCATTTGCTGATTCAAGAAAAAATGATTCATTGCATCCACTGCATTTAAACCACCACCACGTCGAAGTGATACGATGGATGCTCCTGCTTTATATTTAATTGAAAGGGTTTCTTTATTCATATCCAATACAACTGCAGCTCTTTCTAATAAAGCCTGCATAGATGAAGATATATTAGCCATATATACTGGTGAGCCTAATATGATTCCATCAGCAGTCATCATTTTGTTAAAAACATCATTAAAATCGTCTTTATAAACACAATTTTTTCTACTATTACAAGCAAAGCAGGCACGACAAGGATTGATTTTTTTGTCATAGAGAGTTACTAATTCTGTTTCTATTCCTTCCTTATTTAACTCTTTAAAAATATATTTAATAAGTAGTGTAGTATTACTATCTTTTCTAGAACTACCGTTTATTCCTATTACCTTCATCTTTTCTCCTCAATTTATTTTCATTAATACTATATTTAATTGATATAGAACAGTTATTTTATTCAATATCTTTTTTTAATTTACATAATAAATAATCCAAACTATCAATTTGACGATGATATTGATGCAATTTATCTATAAGCTTATTTCGATGTTTTGATAAAACATAAATCAACGAATCAATTTGTTGTGCTTTTTTCAATAATTTACATTTTTCAATCATTTCATGATCACATCCAGCATCAACTAAATTTTCTATAAAACAACTATTTTGATCATAATAATCTGGCAATAATATCACCCCCCTATTAATTAAATAACATTCTAATTTTCAGTCATTAAAATGTCTAATATTTATAATTTATATCAAGTTATTCTTTTTAAGAATAATTGCCTTCTGTATAATAAACATAGAGGTGATTAAAATGGAAATAAGAGTTTTACGTTATTTTCTAGCAATCGCAAGAGAAGAAAATATGACTAGAGCTGCAAAATATCTTCATGTAACCCAACCTACCTTATCTAAACAAATAAAGCAATTAGAAGAAGAAATTGGTAAAAAGTTATTTATCCGCAGTAATTATAGTATTAAATTAACTGACGAAGGTCTTCTTTTAAGAAAAAGAGCTGAAGATATTTTAAGCATGGTTGATAAAACGATGGAAGAATTCCAGGCATTAGATGATATTACTGGTGGCGATATCTATATTGGTGCTGCTGAATCTGAATCATTTAGCTATTTTGCAACAGCTGCTAAAGATTTACAGCTTCAATACCCAAATGTAAAATTTCATTTATACAGTGGTAATACTGAAGTTATCGCTGAAAGACTAGATCGAGGTTTATTAGATTTTGCCATAATTGTTCAAGAAGTAGATTTATCTAAGTATAACTATATTAAAATACCTACCAGTGATACTTGGGGAGTTATTATGCGTAAAGATAGCCCACTAGCAAAAAAAGAATATATCACTATCGAAGATTTAATTGATCTGCCTTTAATTGTATCAAGACAAGGAATCACTGAAGATTATCCAAAGTTATTTAAAGAAAAATTAGATCAACTACACATTGTAGCAACTTTTGACCTTATTTATAACGCTTCTATCATGGTCAAAGAAGGATTTGGCTACGCATTAAGTTTTGATAAAATCGTCGATACTAGTGAAAATAGTGAGCTTTGTTTTCGAGTACTAAAACCAGAATTAAAAACTAATATGTATATTATCTGGAAAAAATATCAAGTATTTACACCTATTGCTGAAAAGCTATTATCAAAGATGCAACAACACTTCAATGATAGATAAATAGAATAATTAGATATAAAATATAAATATTGGATATTTCTTTATCATCTTTATACAATAAAATCATCAAAATTTTATTGAAAGGATGGATAATAATGAGTTTTAAAGAAGATTTTTTATGGGGTGGCGCTACAGCAGCTAATCAACATGAAGGAGGCTATAACAAAGGAGGACGTGGCCTAAGTACATTTGATGTTGTTACTGGTGGTGGATATAAGGTTCCTAGAAAAGTTACTTTTAAAACCGCTAACGGGAAAATAGGTGCAGTTCCTGTTGATAGCACTATGACAGGACCAGTACCAGAAAATAGTACAGGCTATATTAAAGAAAATACTTATTACCCTAGTCATGAGGCGACTGATTTTTATCATCATTGGAAAGAAGATATCGCTTTAATGGCCAAGATGGGATTTAAATGTTTTCGAATGTCAATTAGCTGGTCTAGAATCTGTCCTAATGGTATGTATGAAATCAATGAAGAAGGACTTAAGTTCTATGATCTTATCTTTGATGAGTTATTAAAATTTGGTATTGAACCGGTGGTGACAATTAACCATTTTGAAATGCCTATGTATTTAGCTGACCATTATGATGGCTGGCTAAGTCGCGAAGTCATTGATTTTTTCCTTTTTTATACTAAAACTATTTTTGAACGTTATAAAAATAAAGTAAAATACTGGATGACATTTAATGAAATCAATGTCTTATCTGGATGGTGTCAAATCGGCGTTCATAATAATAATCCTCAAAATTTATATCAAGCTCATCATCATATCTTTGTTGCTAGCGCGAAAGCTGTTAAATTAGGTCATCAAATTAACCCCAATTTTAAAATTGGAATGATGGTATCTTATACACCTAGTTACCCAATGACATGTAAACCAGAAGATGTTATGGAAGCAATTAAATTTAATCGTCAAAAAGAATTTTATATGGATGTTCAAGTAAGAGGGTATTATCCTGAATATCAATTAAAGAAATTTGAAAGAGAAAATATTCATATCAAAATGGAAAAAGATGATTTGAAGATTATTGAAAATGGAACTGTAGACTATATTGGTTTTAGCTACTATATGTCAACTGTTTCTTCAACTGATCCAAATGCTAAAAAAACTGAAGGAAATCAATTTATAGCATATAAAAACCCTTATTTAAAAACATCAAATTGGGGTTGGACTGTCGATCCCCTTGGACTAAGAATTGCTTTAAATCAAATTTATGACCGTTATCATAAACCAATGTTTATCGTTGAAAATGGTTTAGGTGCCAAAGATGTTATTGAAAAAGATGGAACTATCAATGATGATTATCGTATTGAATATTTAAAGAATCATATCAAAGCAATGAAAGATGCTGTTGAATTAGATGGTGTTGATTTAATCGGATATACAGTGTGGGGATGTATCGATATTGTTTCAGCAGGAACTGGAGAAATGAAAAAAAGATATGGTCTTGTTTATGTAAATAAACACGATGATGGAAGTGGCGATTTTTCTAGAATAAAGAAAAAATCGTTTAATTGGTATAAAAACGTTATTCAAAGTAATGGCGAAAGCCTCGATAATTACTAAATAAAAAAGAAGCATCGCTTCTTTTTTATTTAGTGTGTTAAAGCATAAAACCAAAATCTATGGTAATGGTTTATCACTAGCTAAATATAAATCATACCATTGTTGTCTAGTTAGTTTAACATTTATAGCCTCTACACTTTCTTTTAAATGAACCGGTGAAGTTGTTCCAACAATAGGCTGCATATTAGCTGGATGACGTAATATCCAGGCAATAGCAATAGCCGTTTTACTAACATGGTATTCATTAGCTAATTTTTCTAACTCCTGATTTAATTTAGCGTAATCAGGATTATCAATAAATGTTCCTTCAGCCCAAGAAGCCTGAATAACACTCCATGGTTGAATAGTGATATCATTTAAACGACAAAAATCTAAAACGCCACCATCTTTATCTTGAGCCCAATCTTCTTTCATATTCATATTTAATCCTGAATCAATCATAACAGAATGAACAATTGAAAGTTGTAATTGATTAATGATGATTGGATATTTTGAATACTTTTGTAATAATTTGATTTGATATGGCGTATGATTAGAAACACCAAAATATCTTACTTTTTTACTTTCATACAATTCATCAAAAGCTTCAGCCACTTCTTGAGGATCACATAATGCATCAGGTCGATGCAATAATAAAATATCAACATAATCGCAATTCAATCTTTTTAAAGATTCATTAACACTATTAATGATATGTTCTTTAGAAAAATCATAACGTTTACCTGGAACAATGGCACATTTAGTTTGAATAATCATCTTTTCACGATATTCAGGATGTTTTTTTAAAACTGCTCCAAATAATTCTTCAGATTTTCCCCCACCATAAATATCAGCATGATCAAAGAAATTAATGCCTAAATCTAAAGCTGTAGCAATTAGCTCTTCAACTTCTTCAACGCTTTTATCAGCAATTCGCATACATCCTAAAGCAATCTTTGAGACCTTTAAATCTGTTTTTGGTAATTGATAATATTCCATAATAAACTCCTTTTATATTATTTTTAATTATCAGAATTTAAATATTCAGAAACTTTTTGTAAATCATCACGAATTGAAAGTTGTTGTGGACATAGTTTTTCACACTTACCACACTTACGACAGTTTTCAGCTTTAGCTTCTGGTTTCATGCTTGCTAGTTTATCCTTGAATTGTTCATGGCTATCATAAACAAATGCATTATTCCAGTATTTAAAATTGCTAGGAATATCGACACCAAAAGGACATGGCATACAGTAACTACATCCAGTACATCCGTTTTTCATACGAGCTTTTAAAGTATCGCGAACTTCTTGGATCAACATTAATTCATCTTGATTTAAATATTCAAAATTTTCAAATGTCTTCAAATTATCAAGTACTTGATCGTAAGTTGACATTCCACTTAAAACTACTTTAACATTTGATAAACTAGCTACATAACGTAATGCCCATGATGAAATACTAGCATCAGGATTATAATCTAAGAATTTTTGAGCAATATCTTTTGGTAAGTTAGCCAAAGAACCACCTTTAATCGGTTCCATAACTACAATTGGTACTTGCATTTTTTCAGCTAACTGATACCCTTTCATACCAGCTTGAATATCCATATCCATATAATTTAATTGTAACTGACAAAAATCCCAATTATGATATTCCAAAATTTCTTTAAATACAGGATATTCATCATGAAAACTAAATCCTAAATAACGAATTTTTCCAGCTTCTCTTAATTTTTCACACATCCCAATCAAATCATATTCGATTACTTTTTGCCATTTTTCACTATCTAAAGCATGTAATAAATAGAAATCAACATATTCAACATCTAATCTTTTTAACTGATCTTCAAAAATCTTTAAAGCCTCTTCTTGACTATTAACCTTCCATACCGGTAATTTTGTTGCCAAAAAGAAACTATCACGACGATATTTTTTTAATACTTTACCAACAAAAGGTTCACTATCGCCATTATGATATGGATAAGCAGTATCAATATATGTTACCCCTGAAGCGATTGCTTTATCAATCATTTTTTCGGCTTCTGTTTCATTAATCTTACCATCTTCAGTTAATGGAAAACGCATACATCCAAATCCTAATAATGATGGTTCAATTCCTAATTTTTCAAATCTTTTAACTTTCACTATTATTTCCTCCTACAACATACTTTTATTATACTACTAAGTAATAAATTAGTGCAATTTTAAATATTTTTAAGAAATTTCTTTAAATATTTATGATAGAATGATAAAAAGGAGTTTTTTAAACAATATGATAAAGAATTGTCGAATATTTGATTATTTATTAATTACTTTGAGTATAATTTCAATCATTTATTTTATAATCTTAGTAATTAATTCTAGATTTATAACTGCTTATTTTATTTACCCTATTTTTTCAATAATTACTGGTTTTTATAGTTTTTATGAACTAAAAAATAAAGTTAGTATTTTATCTAATTTACCCAAAGGGATAAATTACAGTATCAAAGCTATTTTAATTTTAGGAATTTCAATATTTGTAGTAATTGAAAGCTTAATTATTTATGAATCTAACAATAAATATAATCATGAATGTGATTATGTAATTGTTCTAGGAGCTAGATTAAATGGTTCATCGCCTTCACCATTACTTCGCTATCGATTAGAAGCAGCTTTACAATATCATCAAAAATTTCCTAACACTAAAATTATTGTTAGTGGCGGTCAAGGCGATGGCGAAAATATAAGCGAAGCCAAAGCAATGAAAGATTATTTAGTAGAAAAAGGTATTGATGAATCACTTATTATTACCGAAGATAAAAGTACTAATACAAATGAAAATATTATTTATAGTAAAAAAATTATTGAAGAAAAAACAAGTAAAGATTATGATGTTGTAATTATTACTAATGGTTTCCACTGTTTTCGAAGTAAACTGCTTGCAAATAAACATAATTTAACAGCCCATACATATGCTGCTAAAGAAAGAGATGATACTGCACCACACTATTATTTAAGAGAGTTTTTCGGCTGTTTAAAAGATATTCTTTTATCTTAAATTTCCAAAATGTTCCCATATTTATATAAAATTTACTTTGATATAATATTTTTACGGAGGAAAATCTATGTTTAGTAAATTATATATTACCATTAGGGCAAAAGATCAATTAGATGATGCCATTATTGACCCTCTTTCTTTTATTTTGATTGACTGGAACGTCGATGGTTCTTTAATTGATTGGGATATTTATCCAGATCGTGCTAAGTTAGAAATCAATATTGAAAATGACAACTATCAACATTACGATATCACATTTCAAGGCATGCAAAATATTATGGAATTATGTTATGAGTATGAATTCGTTATGACAATCATTGATAATGATGATTGTCAGGAAATCTATACGACATATTACAGTACTTATAATTCTAGTAATTTTGAAACTGAGGTTTCTGAATTACTTAGCTAAAAGTATAAAGATTGTTTTCTTTATACTTTTTATTTATGATTAAACTCCTAAAATATGTTCTTCTTCCTATAAAATCACACATAAAATACATTTTTTTACATTTGTTTTCAAAAAATTACAAATTTATTTAAATAATATATTTTTAATAACAAATAATTAATCTTATTTTAAGTTTGCGATTTTACATATTTTGCAAGATAAAGTAAAATAAATCAAGGAGGGAAGAAAATGGGAGAAATTAGCAACGGAACTAGAATTTTATTAATTCAATACCTATTAAAAAGATTAACCGATCAAAATCATGCCCTATCACGAGATGAGTTGATTTCAAGAATCAGTTCTATTAGTGCTTCTGTTTCAGGAAATACAATTAAATCAGATATTGAATCAATTAAAACATTTGATAATCTAATTAATGTTTACAATGATATACTAATTCAACCTTTTGAAAGTAATAGTGGTGGTAAGATAAACTATGTAACGAAACAAAAAAAAGGTTCTTACGTAGAAAAGCCATTTTATAGTGATGCGCAACTTATTTTATTAGCCAACCTATTAAATAAAATATCATATTTAGAAAATCAAGAAGAACCTAAACTAATTGAAAAAGTTTTATCTGATAGTTCGATATACCGTATTAATCATTATCATCTATTAGATAACATAAATAGTACTAATGATAATTCAATTTACAGTAATCTAGAATTAATAATCAATGCCATTAATAGTCATTCATGTCTAGATTTTAAATGCTTAGAGTATAATATCATTAACAATAAACTAACTGATACTGTTAATTCCCAATCAATATTGTTATATCCGACAAATATTGAACTAAAAAATGATTTAGTTTATGTTTCTGGCTATCAATATACAAAGGATGCCGATTTTGAATTAAAATATTATTGTTTAGATAGAATTACTGATTTAAAAATTTGTTACTGTCCAAAAAATATTCAAAATAAAATGGAAGCTTTTAAAACAAATACATGGCAAAAAAGCGATCCATTAAAACTTGATACTAAAAACAAAATCAACCTAAAATTACGTGTATATTTAGGTAATACTGATATTTTTGAAAAATTAGCACTATATTTTAAAAATAATATTAGCCAGATTGAACAATTTCATCAATTTATTGAAGTTTCAATTAATGACGTTAATAATGATAATGATCTACTTACAAATCTATTACAAATAGCTAGTCATGTTGAGGTTTTAAAACCAATTGAACTTAGAGATAAATTGAAAGATGAAATTCAAAGAATGTATACGATTTATCGAATATAAAATCATCGTTGAATAATCGATGATTTTTGGTCCTGTAATTTAAACAGAGTATTTATAAATCTTCGTTTAAATTATAGAGCCATTTTTTATTTATCAATAACTTTACCGTATAAAAAACATAATTACCCTTTTTACATATGGTTTAATTATGTTATTTTCTTACAATAGTATATTTTATAAAATATTGGTTTATAAAATAATAAAACTAGAAACCATAGTAATTTCTAGTTTTTATTTCGCCTTTAAATTATAAATAATAAACTTTATCTATAACATTTAATTTTAAGCGAGTATTAAATTTTATATAGTGTGTTAATCTTACTTCTATTATAAAATCATATATGCCCTATATAAATGGGGCGGACGATGGGGATCGAACCCACGCATGCCAGAGCCACAATCTGGTGTGTTAACCACTTCACCACGTCCGCCATATTAAAATAAAAGTAATAAAAACTGGGGCGGACGATGGGGATCGAACCCACGCATGCCAGAGCCACAATCTGGTGTGTTAACCACTTCACCACGTCCGCCACATTAAAATAGATTTTTCGCTTAACGCAAGAAAGATTATATATAATATTTTACAAAAAGTAAAGAGAAAAATAAAAAATTATAAAAGTTTTTCTCTAATACTATTATAAAAACCAAATATTTAATAAAATCCCACTAAATAAGCGGGATTTTACCATTCTAAATCAATGTACCTTGTTTACCCCAGTTTGGATATTCATCAAAAGATACATAAATATCATCAACATCAATATTTGTCGTTTCTTTGATCATCACAACTAACTTTTCAGTAAATTCTTTTTTAGCATTTAAATCAACTTTATTATATAATTTAACAGCAATCATCATACATGGAATATCTTCGCCACGGAAATACATGATTTGATTATCTTCTAGATGTAACATTAAATTTTCTTCTTTTTTACCTGGCAAAATACTAATCAATTCCCCAGTTCTTTTAGCGATTTCATTTTCTTGACGAAGTGTCAATTTATGATTAGTTGTAAATGAAATAAATGGCATAATAAAAACCTCCTTTGTCTTATACTATATTATTCTACCATTGTTTTATTCTAATGTTAATAAGATAATGGTTGAAGTTATTATTTTATACTACAGTATTAATGTGTATTTTAAATTAACAATATTGTCGAACTAGCAAAAAAGCACTCTATTGCTTTATTTATTTGATTATGGTACAATAAAAGTGCAAAAGTAGCAATATAATTTTCATAGTATCACAAGTATTAGAAGATTGTATTACCTTTATGTACCACCCACAATCCGATATTTGTGATTACGCGAGTTACATAGAGTATTTCCTTTTTGCACATATTTCAAGGAGGTACCAACAATGAGTACAGGAAAAGTTAAATGGTTTAACCAAGAAAAAGGTTATGGATTCATTACTGATGACGAAGACGGAAAAGACGTTTTTGTTCATTACACAGCAATTAATGCTGAAGGATTTAGAACATTAGAAGAAGGACAAATCGTTGAATTTACTATTAATCAATCTGATCGTGGTCCTCAAGCTCAAAACGTAACAGTTAAATAGCATTATAAAAACCCATAACTGGGTTTTTATTTTTTAGTCAATTATTTTATAATGTGCCAATGCTTTATAAATGCCGCCATCATTAATATCACCAGTGATATATTCACAAGCTTTTTTAGCTTCATCAACACCATTTAACATAGCTATTGAATGCCCCACCGCTTTAAACATTGGTATATCATTAAGGCCATCACCAAAGGCATAACTATCTTCTACTGAAATATTTAATATTTTCAATAATTTTGTTATCCCCACCCCTTTATCATAACCAATGACTGTGGCATCAGCTGAATTATGTCCGCTATGAACATTTAATATTATACGATCATCAAAATATTTTGCTATTTGGTTAAAATGTTTTTCATCTTTAAAATGTACATCAAACATATGTGCATTAATATCAGATAATTTAAAATCTTCAATATAATAAGGATGTTTAAAATCATTTTGCATATCCAATAATTTATTAGCTTCAATATTAAAAGCATAACCATTATAACTGCCATTAAAATTATAACCGCATTTTAATTTCATAAAGCCATCCACAAAATATTTCACTTCCTGTAAAGTTAATGGTTCATCTAAAATGATTTGATCTTTATATACGATATATCTTCCATTACCACAAATAAAACCATCTACATATTTTTGATAATGCTCTTTAGCATAAATATAAGGTCGTCCTGAACAAATAAAAATATAATGACCTAATTGTTTCAGCTTATTTAAAGCCGTAATTGTATCAGCAGGGATAATATTTTTATCAGCAAGAGTTCCGTCAATATCAAAGAAAAAAATTTTTTTATTCATTATTATTTTCCTCCTCATTTAATTATACAAATAATTAAATTATTTGTATAATAGTTTATTGTAATAAAGGATATTCTTGCTTTTTTTGATGATTACGATATACTTTTTTATAAATACTAATATTATTTATATGAGGTTATTATGGAAACTTATGACGCAATCAAAATAAATGAACAAAGTTATTATATAAATGATGAAGACCAGAATTCTTGTTATTTAATTATCGGAGAAAATAAGGCTTTATTAATTGATTTAGGCTTATTTAAAAAGCCTTTATTACCTACTATCAAAGCTTTAACAAATAAAGATCTTATTGTTGTTTGTAGCCACGGCCATGTCGACCATATTGGCACAATCAATGAATTTGATAATGTCTACTTATCACATTTAGATAAAGACGTTTACTTTGATAATCAAAAATTACAGCCAGATTTTCCATTGATTGATTTTAATAACATCAAAGATTTAAAACCATATCAAAAATTTGACTTAGGCCAAATAACAATCGAAGCAATCCCATTAGCTGGTCATACTCCTGGATCAATGATTTTTTTAGATACTAAAAATCACGCTGTCTATACTGGTGATGCCATTGGTTCTGGCTGTGGTGTCTGGATGCAATTATTTCATAGTTTAAATTTAAAGATGTACCAAAAAAATCTAAAACAAGCTATTGATTACTTAGAAAAAACTGGTGTCGATCAAACATGGAAATTCTGGGGTGGTCATAACCAGCAAGAATCAATGTCAAAAGTAAGCTCATTTAATCGTCTGGATTTTGATTTAATGAAAGATATGTATCAATTATGTATTAAGTTAATCAATCATGAAATAACCGGTGTATTAAATCAAGCTCCTACTTTTGATAATCATCAGGCATTTTATGCCAGCTATCAAAAAGCAGAAATGATTTTTCAAGAAAACAGTTTAAAGTGAAATTAATAATTTCACTTTTATTATTTTGAAATAATCTATGATAAAATAAAAGCTATATCGGAGGTACTTTTATGAAAACAATAAGTGGTTTAAATTATACTCTAAAAATTAAAGAATTAATAAAAAACACTATCAACGAAGCTCAAAAAAACATTTTTGAAAATTATTATTTCATCGTTGATGATCCTCTTTTCTTTGAAGAAGCATTTTTCAAATATACTGACACTCTTTTTAATATCAGAATCATAACATATAATACTTTAATCAATAATTTATTAAACCATTATCAAATATATAACCAACAAAAACTATCTAAATTAGAAACTATCTTAATGATCAAACAAATAATCGAAACAAACAACTATATTTTTAACACTAATAACAAAATGGAATTAATCCCAGAAATCATCAATATCTTAGAGCTTTTTTATTTAGAAGAATTAGACAATCCTGATATTGAAACTCTACCAGATTTATCTAAACAAAAAATTACAACAATTATTGATATTTATAAACAATTTAAACTTGCAACGCCTAAAGATAAATGTTTTCAATATGAAGATCTTTTATTTAATCACTTTAATGATTCACTTAAAAATAATCATTATTGTTTTATAACTGAAAAAATCTTTACCAAACATCGTTATAAATTAATTAATCAGCTTGCTAGTATTAGTGACGTAACTATTTTAATGAACAACAGTGATGATAATCGTGATTTAAATAAACCATTTATAAATTATTATGATAAAGATAACGATATTATCAAAGATGATGATCTTTATTTAAATCATTTAAATACTTATACATTTTCATTGCAGGCACCAAAATTTAATGATCAAAGTCCATTATATAAAATAGCTCAAACAACACCCAAAGCCGAAATTGAAAGTGTCATTTTAAACATCTATCAAGATATTGTTGATAACCAGACTTACTATCATGATTATGCTATTTATTATCCTAATCATGAATATAAAACGTTACTAATCAACATTTTAGAACAATTTAATATTCCCCATAATCTTAGTAAAAGTCTAATTTTTAAAGAAATGAATGCTTGTCTTTCATTTCTTAAATATAAAATAAATAAGCAAAAAGATGATTTATTAGATCTTCTTGATAGCAGGATGTTAAAGAAATTCAATGATTTAAATTATCTTGATCGTATTAAAAAGAATTATTTAGAAAATAATGTCTTAGATGATCCATTTTCAAATTATGATTTTAATCAATGTGTTACTTTAAATGATTATGTCAAAATAATGCTTGAATTTATTGATCAAGAAATGATTACTAATGAAAATGTCATTACACTAATCAATTATTTTAAGGAATTTCAAAGTACTCAAGAATTTACTCTATCTGATTTTTATATTCTGATTAAAAAAACTAAGCCCGAATTAAAAGAAGATAAAAAGCCATGTAACGATCATCTTTATTTATTAAATTATGATCAATGTTATAGTGGTATTCTTGATTGTAAAAAGGTCTATTTAACTGGAGTTAATGAAACAGTTGTTCCACTTCAATTTAAAGATACCGGTATTTTATTAGACCAGGATCTAAAAAGCTTAAAATTACCAGATTTAAGTTATCAAATCGGTTCTAATCAAAATAATATTTTAAAAGCATTAAACAGCAATAATAACTATTTAGTTATCAGTTTTGCTAATGCTTCAATAGATGGCCAGCCTTTATTAAAATCATCATTATATAATCAGTTAAATAATATGTTTGATATTAAAAATATTGATATTAGTAAAGATTATTTACATCAAAGCTTAAAGAAAAATCTTTATCTAAAAGGTCAGCAAGATTCAAAGCAAACAGCTTTAAATACAATGATTGATAAATATATTCAAAGTCGTAATCAGCCTGGTAGCCTAACAACACCACTATTTTCTAATTACCTTTCTGCTAGTAAATTAGAAACTTATAATGGCTGTCCTTATAAATATTACAATCAATATGGCTTAAAATTATATCCTTTTAAAAAGCCATCTTTTCAAACAAATGAAATTGGTTCAATTGTCCATTATGTACTAGAAAAAACTAAAGAGTTATTTAGTCAGCCGGTCATTGATGTTGACACATTACCAAATATAATTGAAAAATATGTAAATGAATATATCGATAATAATGAACTAAATGATCGTTTGAATGATTACAATAATATTTATATTATTAAAACTGTTAAACAGGATTTATTAAATACTATTATTGTATTAAATCAGCAGTTGCAAGCTTCTGATTTTGAAATTGTTGGCAGTGAAATTGAAATCAAAAGAAAATATCCAGATTTCAACTTTACTGGTATTGTTGATCGCGTTGATCAAAGTGATAATTATTTAAAAATTATCGATTATAAATCAAGTAATAAAGATTTAGATATTTCACTGGCAATCCAAGGCTTTAATATTCAAATGCTGCTATATCTTGATACTTTAGCTTCTAAACAGCAATTAGATTTAGGAGGATTATTGTATTTCAATACTAAAAAAAGAATTCTAGCCAGCAGTTTAAAAATAACTGAAGAAGAATCAAGCGAAAATTTCTTTAAGCAATATCGTATGAATGGTTATGTAAATGAAGAAGTGGTTACAAGAGTCGATAATGAATTTGAGCGTAATTCCAATATTATTAAAGCACGCTATGTAAAAAAAGATGATTGTTATAAAGGGAATATTTTAAGCAGTTTTGCTTTAAAACGATTAATTGATTATGTAACTGGTCATATTGAAAAACTATATGATAGTTTAAGTCATGGTAATATTCAAATTGCTCCTAAAGGCAGCGATGATCCAGCTATTTTCACTAAAGTTAATCCATGTACTTACTGTAATTATCGTGCTATCTGTAATTTCGATGTTTTCTATAACGAATACACTCTTGTTAATAATGAAAATTTAGAATATTTAATAAAGGAAGGTGAAGATAATGCCAATTAACCCATTAAACAGCGGTCAAGAAGAAGCCGTAACTAGTCGGGGCTGTTCAATTCTTGTTTCTGCTCCAGCTGGTTCTGGTAAAACAAAAATTTTAGTTAATCGAATCATGGCATTAATCGAAGAAGATGGCTATAATGTTGATCAGCTTTTAGTTCTTACTTTTACTAATGCTGCTGCATTAGAGATGAAACAGCGTTTACAAGTTTCCCTAGATCAGCGTCTTCAAGAAAATATCAGTGATTCTTTAAAACAACATTTATTAAAACAAAAACAGTTATTACCAAAAGCATATATAACTAATTTCCATGGTTTTTGTAGTACTTTATTAAAACAATATGGTTATCTAATTGACTTAAATAGTAATTTTGACATTACTAGTGATCCAACATTAATCAAACACCAGATTCTAGATCAGTGTATCGCTAAATGGGTTAATGACGACCAGTTTATTGATTTTGTAAACACTTATTTCCCTGATTATTATTTTGGTAAATTTAAAAACGCTATTTTTAAATTTGAAAATTTAAGCAATACAATCTACAATTTTGATCAATATATTGATGATATTAAAACTAATATATATGATCATATAATTAATAACAATGAAGATTCAATTAATACTTGGCCAATTACTAGACCAATCATTTCATTATTAAAAAAACAGGCAATAATGGGAATAAATAAAGTCTATGAACTCGCAAATTTTGCTGATAGTCATAATTTAGGTTTTTACTGCCAAAACCCTTTTGATAGTAATTCAAAAAAAGGAAGTATGCCTACACCATTTGATGCTCACTTAAAATACTATTATGATGTTATTAAAGCAATTGAAAGTAATAATCTTACTGAAATAATTAGAGCAAGCAATGCAAAACTAATTAAAAGCTATGATAGTCGTGGTTTATTTAATGAAGATAACGAAGAATATAAAGCTAAGTATAATAGTTTAAAAACAAATGTTATTAAGTTCTATCGTGATAAATTTAATGATTTAGTTTATGATGATTTTGAAGAATTTAAAAAAGTTTTAACTACTTCTATAAAACCATTAGAACAGCTTGTTTTTTATCAAAAAGAATTTAAAAAAGCTTATCAAGAATATAAACAAACTAATAATTTACTAGATTTTAACGACTTAGAAGCTAACGCTTTAAAAATACTGGAGCCACAATATGGTATTGTTGATTTACTTTATCATCAATTAAAAGAAATTATGATTGATGAATATCAAGATACCAATCAAATCCAGGAAACATTAATTGATAAAATTGCTGATTATAAAGAACCAAAGATCAATCGCTTTATGGTTGGGGATATGAAACAATCTATTTATCGTTTTAGAGAAGCCGACCCTGAAATCTTTAATCAAAAATATTTAACTTTTAATCAAATACCAAATACCAAAAGAATTGATTTAAGATATAATTATCGTTCAAATAAAATTGTTCTTGATAGTGTAAACTATATTTTTAATCAAATAATGGATCAGGATATTGGTGGATTGGATTATTATTTAGACGATAGTGCTAAACTTAACTATGATTTCTTAAGAAAAGAAGGTGCTAAAGAAGTCGATGAACGTGAAGAAGTTACTGCCAAGGCATCAAAGCGTTATGATAATGAAACTCGCTTTACAAGTGAAGTTTTACTATCTTATCAAACCGGAACTACTAATAATGATGCTGAATTAGAAGCTAAAATAGTAGCTAAAAAAATCCAGGATATGATTGGAAATTTACAACTTGATAATTTTGATAAAACAACACGACCTGCTAATTATCGCGATATCGTTGTATTAATGCGTAATACTCGTAGTTTTATTGCTTTTAAAAAGATTTTCAATCGTTATCATATTCCTAGTCATATTGTTTTATCACAAGGCTTTTTACAAGAACCTGAGATAATTAGTATGATTCATGTTTTAAAAGCTTTTAATAATCATCTTGATGATATTGCTTTTACAAGTTTATTAACTGGTAATTATTTAATTAGTAATTTTGATGAAAATTTAATTGCGAAAATTAAAACTGATGAATCACTTAGTATGTATGATAATTTAATCAATTATATTAATGAGCAAAAAGATAATTATGAAATATTGGAAAAATTTATTAATTATTATCATCAAATGCGTGATTATTTTATTTATCATAGTGTTAAAGAAGGAATCGAAAAATTTATTGATGATAGTGAATATTTAACATTTTTAGCCTCATTAATAAACGGTAGTCAAAGAGTAGCTAATATTGAACTATTTATTGAAAAACTAGGAGAAATGAATGATGATTCTTTAAATAGTATTACCACTAAATTTACAAACATGTTGGAAAATGGCATTGGTGTTTCTCCAGCAACCGTTTCTAGTAATGATGATAACGTTGTTTCTTTTATGACAATTCATAAATCAAAAGGTTTAGAATTCCCAATTGTTTTTGTTTCCAATTTACAAAATAAATTTAATTTACAAGATGCAAGAGAGCAGATCATCAGTGATAAACGACTAGGAATTGCAATCAAGCCCCGGGTTAAAGTTGATTTACCACCATATCGTGATGTTGTTGTTGAATATGAAAATAAATATCGTAAAGTCATTGCCAGCTACCAGACCAATGAAGCTATCAATGAAGAAATGCGTATTTTTTATGTTGCTTTAACAAGGGCTTCTCAAAAATTAATTTTAACTGGATTAATTAAAGAACCTCAAGATATCATTAAATATCAAGAATACGTAATAACTAATGGAACAGATTTTATTAAAAATCCACGGTGTCAGGATAAAGTTATTTTGTATCATAACGCTAGAATGCAAAATAGTTATATGGATTGGCTAATGGTTTCATTAATGAGTCATGATAATATCATTGAACAGGGAATCAATAAAAATTTATTAGACTCTAATCATGAAGATGAATTAATCGAACAAATTAAACATAATTTCCAAACTATTATTATTCATCAAAATAAAAATCTGATTCAAGATAATACTAAACATAGTAAATTTTCAATTAAGATTTTTAGTCATGATGATATTGAACAACAGATTATTATCAATAACTCACAAGAATCAAAATTAGATTTAAAAAATTATCAACACTATAACAACTTTGTCTATCCATATCCAACCAACCTTGATAAAGCTATTGCTGTAACTAGAAAAATCGAAGATGGTGACCGTAGTTTCAGTGATATTAGTTATGAGAGTAATGATATTAATGTCGATGCTAGTACGCGAGGAACAATTATTCATAGTTTCTTAGAGCATTTAAAAATAATACCTGAGCTAGATTTTAAACAAGAAGTTATTCGTTTAAAAGAATCTAATCTATTTAATGATGATGAATGGTCCGTTATCGAGCGATATTTACCTCATTTACAAGAATTCGTTGCTAGCGATGTCTTTAGTTTAATGGCAAATAGTCAGCATTTATATCAGGAAAAAGAATTTTCAATGCTTGAAAACGGACAAATAATCCATGGTATTTTTGACGTTGTATGTATCAATGATGATGAAATAACTGTAATTGATTATAAAACCGATAATTTAAATAAAAATACTGATGATAAAACATTAATTGCTTTACATCAGCCTCAATTAGAGTATTACAAAAAAATCTTAGCCCGTATTTTTAAGTCTGCTAAGATCAAAGCCATCGTCTATTATTTACATATTGACCGTTATGTATCATTTTAAAAGAATCAAGGAATAGCAAACGCTATTCCTTATTTTTTACTTAACTACAATATCTTGAATATTTTTTAAAATGATTTTTGTTTTACCATTTTCATCAATTTCTTTTTCAATATCAATACCATCTAAATAATCTTCAACATTTAATTCAATAATTCGATCATCATCTAAAACCAGCTTACAACGTGACATTCGATCTAAAGAAATTGGAACATTAACAATTTCATCATCTTCTTCTATTCCTAAATCTTTCATGATTGTTTCTACTTCTTCACTAGCATTATAATCATCACCCATTACTTTTTTAGCTAATTCTAATGGTTTTACTGGTCGATGTTCCATGACTAAATCCACTAATTCTTTTTTTACAACTGGTAATGGATCTCCATCGATTACATTATATTGACTATCTACTTTTTTAACTACCTTATTAACAATGCTCATTTTTTGTTTATCAGTAAGCTTTGGTTCACCTTTAATATACTGTTCATTTAAATAATATCCCGGTTTACCATCTATCATAAATCTTTTTTCAATGATTGATAAAATACTATCTTCAACATTGATAATAATTGCTTCTTCAACTGCTGTAGTTTTATTTGGTAAAATCTGCTGATTAACAAAGCGTATACTTTGTTTTCCATCAACTTCTTCAATTAAACTCATTGGCATTGTTTTATAGTTTAATTTAATTATTAAAATATATTTTTTACCATCAACTTTCAATTCAACAAACATTAAATTAGCATTAGGCATTTCTTCAATCTTAGTACAAAGATTAAAAAGATCTTGAGTAATCTTAATAGATTCTTCTTTGAATGTTTCATCACTTTCTAACATATTTCTAGCTGCTTGTAGTAAATGATGCTGACTACCAACTACTAATTCTTTAATACCAGTATTTTCTAAACATTTTTCAATTTTTTTATCATAATATTCAGTTGTTCCTTCTACTAAATTGATAAAAGTATCCGAATAAATTACTTTACTATGTTCTAAATCTAACATATGAATCAATATTTTATCAATTATAATTGTATTATTCATCTTTTCATCACCATGACAAGTATACCATATTTAAGAAAAATACGATATAATAAACTCGGTGATAAAAATGAAAATAATTATAGCTCCAGCTAAAATAATGAAAAACAAACAATTAAATATTAAACAGACTGATTTATTATTCCCTAATAAAACTGCTTATCTTCATCAATACTTACAAAATTTTAGTGTTGAAAATCTTCATGATACGATGAAGATTTCTTTTAAGATGGCTCAAACAGTCTATGATTATTATCATAATGATGATATTAAAACTACACCTGCCCTTTTTTGTTATCAAGGAACAGTGTTAAAACAGCTTAATTTACAAACTTATGATGAATCCGATTTTAACTATTTAGATAAATATTTAACTATTTTATCAGCATATTACGGTATTTTAAAATACAATACTGGTATTACTCCTTATCGCTTAGATATGACGATGAAATTAAATATCGATCTTTATCAATATTGGCAACAAGAAGTTGATGATTATTTTAAAAATGAAGATTATCTTATTTCTTTAGCATCTAACGAATTTGTGAAAATGGTCAATCATCCTAATATCATTAATCTAGATTTTGTTGAAGATCGAGGTGGTAAATTAACTCGTAATTCAATGTACGTTAAACAAGCTAGAGGGAAAATGTTAGAGATAATGGTTAAAAATAAAATCACGTCTTTAAAAGCTATCCAAGAAGTAACTTTTGATGATTATGTTTATCAGCCGTCTTTATCAACTGAAAATAATTTTGTCTATCTTCGTAATGGTAAAAAAACATATAAAAAATTATAACCAGATTAACTAATCTGGTTATTTGTTTAAGTATTCTTTTAAAAAGGCTATTAAGCGCTCCATTTGTTCATCACTGCCAATACTGATCCGTAAATACTGATCAATTCGTTCTTGATTCCAATGGCGAACAATAATTCTCGCTTTTCGTAACGCTAAAAATAACTCTTCACCATCAACATCAGGGTGTCTAACAAAAACAAAGTTAGCATAACTGTCTGGAACTATAAAACCTAAATCTTTAAGTTCTTTTTTTACTTTTTCTCTAGTATTAATTATTTTTTGACATTTATTTTTAGTATCTTGATCATCTAGAATGCTAGCTAAACATACTTGTTGAGCTATATAGTCAATTGGATAAGAGTTAAAAGAGTTTTTAACATCATATAGATGACTAATTGCCTCTTCACTTCCTAAAGCTACTCCTAGACGAATTCCAGCTAATGAACGTGATTTTGAATAAGTTTGAATTACTACTAAATTATCATACTTATTAATTAACGGTACACAACTTTTGCCACCAAAATCTATGTAAGCTTCATCAATAACTACGATACTATCAGGATTATTTTTTAGCACGGTTTCAATAAAATCCAAATCAACTAACAAACCAGTTGGTGCATTAGGATTAGGAAAAATGATACCGCTGTTAGGCTGATTAAAATCAGTAACGTTGATACTAAAATCATCATTTAATCTTACTAATTGATAATTAATCTGATACAAATTACAGTATACCGGATAAAAAGAATAAGTTATATCTGGAAATAAAACCGGATCTTCCCCATTAAAAAAAGTTAAAAATGTTAATGCTAAAACTTCATCAGATCCATTTCCTAAAAAAACCTGTTTTTCATCTAAATTATAATAATCAGCTAAAGCCTTCCGCAGCGTATTAGCGTCACTGCTTGGATATAGTCTTAGTTTTTCAATATCAATATTAGCTAAAACTTCCTTTACTTTATCACTTGGGCCATATGGATTTTCGTTAGTATTCAATTTTATCATATCAACAATTTTTGGTTGTTCCCCTGCAACATATGGTTCAACGCATCGTAGTTTATCTTGCCAGCTCATTTTTATTCCCCCTTAAATATTTATCATTTCTGCAATTAAATCAGCTACATGTTCTACTTGTTTATCAGCATGTTTACAAATATCATCTTCAACATGGTTAAAAGTATAACCCCAAGTTGCACTTTCAAACATACTAATATCATTATATGAATCCCCTATTGCATAACTGATTAATTTGTTATCAAGTAAGTTGACTAATGTTTCAATCCCTGTTCCTTTAGTACAATTACTAGGTGTAATATCTAAATAAATAGTATTTAATGTACCATGGGCTTCAAAGTCGTAATTTTCTTTAATATAATTTTGAATTTTCAATAAGTTATCAATATTTTGATCATCCTGATGTAAAGCAATGATATCAAATTCTTTTACCAATGGATATTCTTTTAAAAAATTATAATCATTACTTTCAATAATCTTACCATTATGATCATATTCATAAGTAACGCCTTGAAAATACGCCAAGGTTTTTTGCCCATCATAGAAATACAACCATAAATCAGGATAATTTAAGCAATGTTCAATAATCTTAGAACCAATTTGATTAGAAATCACTTTTTTAAACAATTCTTGTCCTTGATCATCAATAATCTGTGCTCCATTATTTAAAACTAAATAATCATATTTTAAATCTAATTGTCTAATTGCCTTGATTGCTTCTTCATAATTACGCCCCGTATTAAAAGCAAACAAATGACCACTTGCTCTTAATTTTTCAATCATTTCTTTATCCTTATCATAAAGCAAGCCATCTTGATTCATAATTGTTCCATCCATATCACTAAATAAAATCTTTTTCATTATTACCTCCAGGCTATACCAGATCTTCAAAAAGCTGATATAACATTTGATTATTTTTATTTACTTCTGTTAATGCTTCATCAATTTTTTTAGCAACTATTTGACTATCAACTAAACAGACACATTTACCATTTTCACCATGTTCAATCAATTCAATTGCTTTATTAGCCATTCTTGAAGCTAAAATTCGATCTTCGGGCACTGGTGAGCCCCCACGTTGAATGTGTCCTAAAACTATCGAACGCCCTGAAAAACCAGTTTCATCGCTAATTCGCTTAGCTAACTTTTCAACATCAAATATTTTTTCACTAGCAATGACAATCGCATGTCGTTTATTATAGATAGTTTCATTTTTTATTAATTCATCAATAATATGCTGTTCATCATAGCCAGTTTTATTTGTAATAACTAATTCACTACCACAAGCTATCGCTGAATATAAAGCCAAACTATCAGCATTATTACCCATAACTTCAACAACAAAACAACGATGATGAGAGCTAGAAGTATCCCGCAATTTATTTACTGCATCAATTATATTATATAAAGCAGTATGAAAACCAATCGTTTCATCAGTACCATTAATATCATTGTCAATAGTTCCAGGAATAGCAATACAATTTATGCCTTTTTTTGACAAAGCTAAAGCACCACGATAACTACCATCTCCTCCAATGACTACTAAATTATTAATTTTTAAATTTTTCAAGTTTTTAACAGCCTGATCTTGAACATTTTCTTCTTTAAACTCTGGCAACCTTGAAGATTCTAAAATAGTTCCGCCTCGTGCTAATATTTCTGAAACGTCACTATACCCCAATTTCTTTATTTTTCCAGCTACTAAACCACAATAACCTTCATAAACACCATACATTTCAAAACCATGCTGGATTCCCACTCTAACAAGTGCTCTAATTGCTCCATTCATCCCTGGGGCATCACCACCAGAAGTTAATATTGCAATTTTCTCCATATTACACCCCTCCTATTTTTATAAAAATATATTGCCCCTATATTGTTATTTTTACAAAACCGTTTTGATTTATGATAATGATTATAACATGTTTCTATCCGATAATAAATCTCATGTGATTTATATTTAAATATTATGTCAAATTTTTTCTAGATATCACAGTAATAACACATATAGTGTGCATTTACTAAAATTATTGTCCATTTTGTGTAAATTTTTATTTTTCGCCAAATCTTAACCTATAATACAGTATGAGGTGTAAAAGATGACTAGATTAACTGGAGAAAGAATTGCATATTTACGTGATGAACATAATCTAGAACGTAAAGAACTTGCTAAGATCATCGGCGTTAAACCCCGCACTTTAGCTGCTTATGAGCAAGGAACACGCGATCCTAGTACTAAAGTATTAAGAGCTATGGTCGAGTACTTCAATGTTACATCAGATTATATTCTTGGTTATACTAATAAACCAATTAATTTAGATGAAATACGTGATCAAGAAAATACCTATATTGATTTACCAATTACAATTCAAGTTTCTGCATATAAATATAATATCGTTAAAGATTTTGTTGAATTTATTGCTAATAAAAAAGAAGATTAAGTTACACACTGCATTATAAGTTATTTTATGCAGTTTTTTATCTATAACAAAAAAACTGGAGCAGTACTCCAGTTCTATACCAATTTTTCTAAATCTATTTCTGTTTGATATGTTAATCTAAATCGATAATCTTTTTCAGCCCCTAATATTCTCATAGCAACTTCAGTTTCATCCTGATTATCATTAACACCAAGACCATAATTACCTAGAGTTAGAGTTTGGTTATTGAAATCTGTTTCTAGCGCATTGAATTTTTCAGCAGTTTGATTATAGCACTTAAATTCCTGTTCACCATTGAACAAAGTTACTATTTCTTTAGCAAACTGACAACTTTGATCATTTATCTTCATTGCTTCGAAATTTTCAAATCCACTAGCATTATATTCTACATTAATACTATTAGTTTCACCAGATAAATCATAAGATAAAGCTATCTTAATACTTTCATTTTCATTAATCGATAAATCATAATTAATGTCACTATAAATATTATTTTGATCAGTTACATAAAAATTATAATCTTTATCAAAATCTACATCACCATATTTACTAGCAATTGTTTTTAAATCAGCCTCTATATTTTCAATTTTCTCTACATATGGATCACTATTTTTAACTAAATCACTAAAATCTTTTAATGATCCAAAATAGTATTCAATTATTTCACTACTAGCATCTACTTCTCCTAATGGACCAACAGTTATCGCACTTTCTGGTGTCGTACCATTACCACTTGCAGTTGCCATATCTTCACCTAATAGACTACCAAACATAAAAGTTGTTAAAACTGGTGAGAAAATTAAAATTAAAGCTAAAATTGTATAAATATAGTTAGGAAAAGAATTAGTTCTTTTCATTGGCTGATAGCCTTTTTCTAATCGATTACCACAATAGGGGCATACTTTAGCGCTATCAGGAATATTCTTTTTACAATATGGACATTTTTTCATTCAATCACCTACTCATAAATATTTGTCATCCAAGACTTAAATTCTTCAATATATTTTTGCTTTTCTTGAGCTTGTTTATCTTCGTCTTTTATCTCATAGTATTCTTGACTTAAATAAGTATACTCATCAATTGTTTCACCTTTATTAACTAATTTTAGCGTAGGTGTCCAATCAAAATCAAGTTCTTCCCTGATATTATCATAAAAATCAATTTCTTCCTTGCTAGCACCTTCTTTAGAAGCCGCATCACGAAAAGCCTGAATATTTAAATAATAAAGATATGTCCCTTCATTTTCTTCTATATAGGAAGTCAATATCGGGTAGAATTCCTGACAATCCTTGCAATCAGGACGGCCAATATATAATACAAATAGTTCATTGCTATTTAGTTTTTCCTGCAAGCTTTGATAATCAATCTCATGAATTCCTGATAAACTGGTATCTTTTTGAATATGCATAGTGGATGCTTTTTGGCATCCACTAATAGTTAAAATTAAAATAATTAAAGTAATTAACTTTTTCATTATTTAAGTAAAGATTGTCCATCCATTTCTTCAGGAATTTCTAATCCTAATAATTGTAAGATAGTTGGTGCTAAATCACCTAATTTTCCACCTTCTTTTAATTCTAAATGAGAATTAGTTACAATTAAAGGTACTTCATTTGTTGTATGTGCTGTAAATGGATTACCTTCTTCATCTAATAACATTTCACTGTTACCATGGTCAGCTGTGATTAACATAGTTCCACCTAATTCGAATACTTTGTCATAAACAGCACCAACACATTCATCAACAACACTTACTGCTTTGATTGCTGCAGGAATAACTCCAGTATGTCCAACCATATCGCAGTTTGCAAAGTTTACAATAACAACATCATAGATATCTTTATCTAATTCAGCGATTAATTTATCTTTTACTTCATAAGCAGACATTTCTGGTTGTAAATCATAAGTAGCAACTTTTGGAGAATTTACTAAAACTCTTGTAGCTCCTTCGATTTCTTTGTCTAAACCACCGTCAAAGAAGAAAGTAACATGAGCATATTTTTCAGTTTCTGCAATACGTAATTGTTTTAATCCTTTAGCTGATAAATAATCTCCTAAAGTGTTAGTTAATTTAGCTAAAGCAAAAGCAATTCCACCATTTACACTATCTGCATATTTCATCATACAAACAAATGTAATATTTTTTGGAACGTTTTTAAATTCATAATCATAGAAACCATCATTTGTAATTACAGTTGACAATTGAATAGCTCTATCTGGTCTAAAGTTAGCAAAAATAATTGAATCACCATCTTGAACTTGTCCATCAACATTTTTGTTATAACCTGGTACAACAAATTCATCATATACTTCTTTTTCATATGAATCTTTAACATATTGAACTGGAGATTCAAATACTTCCCCTTCATGATTAACAATTGCATTGAATGCTAATTCAACGCGATCAAATCTCTTATCACGGTCCATTGCATAATATCTTCCAGAAATAGTAGCAATTTCACCAACACCGATTTCTTCAATTTTATCAACTAATTCTTGAACGAAATCTACACCACTATCAGGAGCAACGTCACGTCCATCTAAGAAAGCATGTACATATACTTTTTCTAAACCTTCTTGTTTAGCTAGTTTTAATAAAGCATAAATATGTTCATTAGAAGAATGAACCCCACCATTAGATAATAATCCCCAAATATGTAATTTTGTATTATTATCTTTTGCATTTTTAATTGCTTTTAAAAATTCTTCATTTTGATAGAAACTTCCATCAGCCACTGCTTTATTGATTAAAGTTAATGATTGATAAACAGTTCTACCAGCACCAATATTTAAATGACCAACTTCACTATTACCCATTTGTCCATCAGGTAATCCTACTGGCATTCCTGAAGCCTTAATTGTAGTTGTTGGATAAATAGCCATTAGATCATCTAGATTAGGGGTATTTGCAAGTTTAACTGCATTCCCATCAATTCGTTCACTTATTCCGTATCCATCCATGATACATAATACAATAGGTCTTTTTTTCATTTATAATTCCTCCGTTTTCATGACAATTATAACTTGTTTACTTATAATAATCAATAAATTAAAACAACTATTGATAGTTAAAATCAATAGTTGCTACTTACTTTTTCTTTTTAGGGGAACTTAAAATGTACATTCCAAAAAAACAAAGTATTAATGGCCAATAACCCTTAACATAATATGCAATTGTTGCTACTATTCCTTGAAAATCCTGAGTTCGGTCCATTGTCAAAATTATCCCTAAAATTATTAAAACAATTCCCGCATTTTTCCTAAAATCCATTTTGATCACCCTTTATATCATATCAAGAGCAATCAAATGAATTTGTCGATTAAAGAATCGAACGAGCAAACTGCATTAATCTGCTTAATTCAATTGGTTCCTTTCCTTTTTTTGAATAAACATAGATTTTTTCATGATCATGATATTCAAATTTATTTGAATGAATAATACTATTAATATCACGACGAATTTCTTCATCAATATGAATAAACATATTCTCTGACATTTTTCTAAGCAAAATACATAAACTTGCCAATGCCAATTCTAAATCAAAATAGGAATGAATGAGATCTTTTTGAATAACTTCATCATCAAAAACACCTTTTTTTTCTTTTAGTTTATCAATATAATTCAATACCGCATCAACACTATTTATTTCATCTTCAAGCATATCTAAATAGCATTCTTCTTTAATCAATCTTTTGTTCATCTTTTAACTTATCCTTATCTTTTATCATCTGTCTTAATTCTTTTGCGTATAATATAAATGACAAAAACATCAACGCACTACTAGTAAAAATCATTATTTGACTTGGTACAGTATTTGGGATATGCAAACCAATCAATAATATTACTACTACATAAAAATAGGCTGTTGCAATTTTGCCCCACCATGAAGCACCCTTAACTTTAACACCATAATCATATAAGTATAAACCAACAATACCTAACATTCCATCCTTTAAAACAATTATCACTAATAAAATCCAAGCTAATGGATAGGTAAATAAAAGAGTAATTGCAATCGTAAATTGGGTTATTTTATCAGCAATAGGATCTATTAATTTCCCAAAATCAGTAATCATATTAAACTTACGAGCAATAAATCCATCTAAAAAATCACTCAAACCTGATAAAACTAAAATAAAAGCTGCCGCAACATAGTGATACTCCCACTTGGCATAAAAATAGACAAGTAAAAATACAGGTATTAATAAAATTCTAAAATAGCACAAACAGTTTGGTATATTAAAAAAATTTGTTTTATCTTTCATTTTTTCCATATTAGTTCCTCTTTTAATTAATTATAGTATTCTTACTAAATATGTCAATAATTGCCAACTTTTATATCTTTTTTACCATTGTAATATGAGGGCACCACTCATCATAATAAATATCACCAAAACTTTCATATCCTAGTTTTTGATAAAAATTCATTGCTTGCTGTTGAGCTGATAGTTCTATTTTTTTAAACCCTAATTTTTGAGCCTCTTTTTCTAATCTTTGAACAGCTTTTGCTCCTAAACCATGTTTTCGATATTGTTTTAATACTGCAATACGCCCTAAAATCATTGTTTCTTCATCTTTTTGATACATTCTAGCTGTTGCCACAGGATGACTATCTAAATATAACACTAAATGATAAGCACTATTATCAATATCATCAAATTCATTTTCAAAACCTTGTTCTTCTACAAAAACTGCTTGTCGAATCATTTTTGAATCATCAAAATTAACTTTGCCATGGTTTAATTGATATGTAATTTCATCCATTATAATTTCCCCCGTTTTTCTAATTGTTGATTTAAATAAGTTACAATATCATGATATACCAGTTTTTTATTTTTCTCATTTAAGATTTCATGACGCATCTTTTCATACAATTTAGCTTCAACATTATAATAACCCTGATTTTTTAAATGATTAACTGCCTGATAAAAAGATTTTTGATTGACTAAACATGGATCTTCATTTCCTGAGATAAATAAAATTGGTAAATCAGCTTTAATATGATAATCAAAATTTTTATATGTATTAATCATTAAGTCTAATAAATTATAATAACCATTTACTGTAAAATTAAAATTACACAACGGATTGCTATTATATTGATCAACTACATTACTATCACTACATATCCATTCGTTAGGTTTGTCAAAACTATGATTAAACATTCCAAGTGACATATAATGCATTAATTTACTACGATAATGGTCTCCTTTAAATTTAGCGATAATACTACAAATCATCTTACCAAATATCGCTAATTTATTTTTACTAGGACTACCACAAACAATTAGTCCATCAATAGCCTGACTATAAAATCGCAGATAATTTCTCACTACTAAAGATCCCATTGAATGACCAAATAAAAATATTGGTAAATCTGGATATCTGTTTTTGATATAACATGTTAACTGATAAGCATCGTCTATTAATACCTGACTATTCTTTTGATAAAAATAACCTAAATCATCTTTATTTAAAATACTAGCACCATGACCACGCTGATCATGAATAATAACTCCAAAACCATTTTCATTTAAATATTTAATAAAATCTAAATAACGTTCTTTATGCTCACACATACCATGAACTATTTGAACAATTGCTTTGGGTTGTTTACTACATGATACAATTACTGAAAGTGGTAACTGATCAGTTTTTGAATTTATTGTAAAACTTTCCATTGTATCCCCCTTAAATTTAAATAAAAACCTGTTTAAAACAGGTTATTTTGAAAGCTGTTTAATTGTCGTTTCAGTAATCTTAAGTTTTCTCTTTCTTAAAACTAAATTAACCAGTTCGCTAATTAAAGAATAGATACACGCTGCTGATGGAACAGCAATAATTGTTCCAAATATTCCAAATAAATCACCAAAAATAAAGATTGAAAGAAGAACCCAAATTCCTGGTAAACCAACAGTTCCACCAACAACCCGAGGATAAATAAAGTTATCTTCGATTTGTGATAATATTTGGAAATAAACCATAAACCAAAAAGCTTGAAAAACATTTTCAGATAAAATCAAGAATGCTCCTACAAACATAGCCGCAATCGGACCAAAAAATGGAACAAATGAAAATATCGAAATTACTGTAGCAATAAGTTCTGGATATGGAAATCCAAATAGCAACATTGTACTGTAGTATAATATCCATAAAATTGCCGCTTCAACTAATTGACCAGTAATAAAACTAGAAAAAACGATATTTGTTTTATGAGCGTAGTGAAAAATTACTCGTGTTATTTTATATCCAAATATAGCAGCGATTAGTTTACGGAATTGTCGTAAAAATTTTTCTTTATTACCAAGTAAATATAAAGAGAAAATAAAACTTGTAAAAACTACACCAAAAGTAGATAAAAAATTGGTTGCATTTGCCATTATGCCATCGGCATTTTTAGTTAAAAAGTCTAATAATCCTTTTACTATATTTTGCCAAGGCATATTTATTAACTCATTTATACTAGTAATATCATTAGTTCTAAAATCAATATTAAAATACATGAAAATCTTATCAATGTTATTAAAAATAGAACTTATTATATTTGATATATTACTAATCAAAGTTATTAAACTTTCAATAATATTAGGAATAATTATGCTCGCTAGCGTAATCATTAAACAAACAAACAAGATCAAAGTTATAAAGATTGATAATCCTCGTTTTTTACGATAAATAAAACTTTCAGGCTGAAACTTTTTAACAATGCGTTCTTCAATTATTTTCATTGGCTGATTTAAAACATAAGCTATTACAATACCAAATAGTAAATATTCAAACAAGCCAACAAACTGGCTAATCATCTGAAAAATATTACCAATATTAAATAAAATATATATTAAAAAAACCGTGAATCCTGAAATAATTATTCCCGGCTTAACTTTTTGCTTCAATTCTTCATCTATATTGAAGATTTTCAATCCAATCAACTCCCTTTTTTTCTATTATACCACATCAAATTAAAATTAAAACCCCATTGCCTTTAAGCAGTGAGGTCTTACAAACTATTATTCAATTAAATCAACTATATCTGCCAATGTCTTTACTTTTTTAAAATCCACGACATCATAGTCACCATCATGATAACCAAAATCAGCATTATTGATATGTGTAGTTGGATCATTGATCCAATCTTTACATGAACTATGAACTTGATTAATACCTGTAAATTCAATCAATTCTTTAACATTCTTTTCATTAATACCACTACCAGCTAATATTTCAATGCTATTACCATAAGCATCATGAAGATATTTTATCATTCGTCTACCTTGATAAGCCTGATTTTGTAAACCACTAGTTAAAATACGATCAATACCAACAGTTATTAAGATATTAATAGCCTCATCTATATCTACAACACAATCAATAGCTCGATGAAAAACTGCAGTTTTATGATATGACTTAATAATATCTACCATTTCTCTTGTTTGTCTAATATTAACTTCACCTTCATTAGTCAAACAACCAAAAGCAATACCATCAGCCCCGTTATCTAATAAAATCTCAGCATCAAGTTTCATAATTTCAAAATCTTCATCATTGTAACAAAAACCTGCTCCTCGTGGTCTTACCATGCAAATAACTTCTAAATCAGTATCTTCTTTAACTTTTAATAAAGTTGCCAGCGATGGAGTTAAACCACCCAAATGTAAAGCACTATTTAGTTCAATTCTTCTTGCTCCACCTTTTTGAGCTTGAAGAGCATCATAATAACTACCACAACATACCTCTAAGATATTACTCATCGTATCAACTCCTAACTTGTTATTATTATAGCACTTTTTTAATAACAATTATAATAATTTGCTTTTTGAAACAAGTAATGTTAAAATCATAGGGACATATTAACTATACTCGATTTTAGATAGTAATAATCGACATTTAAAAATTAAATATGCCCCCGTAGCTCAGTGGATAGAGCAGTGCCCTCCTAAGGCATGTTTTGCGTAGGTTCGACTCCTATCGGGGGCGCCATTTTTATTAAAGCAAAGAAATTGATTTTTTGCTTTTTTATTTTTCAGTTCAAACAAAAATGATTGTACGTGATTCAATTATTGTTTAATATAAATATATAGGGAGGGGATATTTATGAATATACTTATTTATGATGATAACAAGGAGGATTGTAAAAACTTAATCAATTGTATTGATTCCTACTTCAAAACAAAAGCTATTAAATATAATGTTAAAGTATGTCTTAATACAAAAGAAGTTTATGACAACATTAAAGAATATGATATTCTATTTTTAGATATTCAACTAAAAGATGATAATGGGATAGATATAGGTTTAAAATTACAACAGATATATCATGAATGTCGAATTATTATAACTTCTAATTATGCTAAATATGCTATTGAAGGATATAAAATTCATGCCGATAGATATTTTTTAAAACCTATTCAACAAGAACTTTTTAATATTGAAATGGAAAATATTATAAATAATTATTTAAAAAAATCTCTTGGTATTATTGATGAAACAATTTCACCTAAAAAGATTTATTTTCATAATATCCTATACATTGAACGTTTAAATAGAAAAACGATTATTCATATGATAGATAAAACAAAAATATTCACTAATAATGCATTAAAATATTGGTATGAACTAACTCATGATTATGGTTTTGTATATACCCATCGTGCATTTATAGTAAATTTAGAACATATCAGTGCAATCAATAAAAATGAAATCACACTAACTACTGATGACATAATACCATTATCTAGAAATTACAAAAATTCTTTTGAAATTGAGTATACTAAATTCATACAGGAGATACTATAACCATGTTGCTAATACTTTTATTTGATTTATTGACGTTTTTGGCTTTTAATTATCTAGCATATTCTTTTTTAGCATTTAAATATAATCGTAAATTTACATTTTTTATTTTTATTATTGCATATTTTTTTATATGCTTAACAAATTTCAATGGCATTAACTCATCAAAGGCAATTATTTTATTTTTTATAGATATAATTTATACCATAATTCAATTTAAAGGATCATTCTTTGAAAAGTGTTTTACTATAATTCCCTTTTTTGCATTCCAAATATTTTCAGAGATATTCGTTGGTCATATCTTAATTAACGTACTATCTCTAACTGTACCTAAACAAATATTTTCATTTTCATATTTATTAGGATTATGTTTATCATATATCTTATTAGTAATTTTTAATTTATGTTACATAAAACTAAGTAAATACATCAAAAACAATGATATACCCAAATATACCTGGATAATATTTATCGCACCTTTGATTACAATATTGCTGTTAGTAAGCGAAAATGACTATTTTAAAACTCTTAAAGATTTTCCTCAATATGGCATGGTTCTAATATTATTCATACTATCAAATATTTTAAATGCCTTTATTCTATTTTTAATAGTCCGCTCAACAAATATAAAAGCAGATTTAAAATTACAAGAACATAAAGCAAAAACGCTTGAATTAAAATACCAGCTAGTAAGCCAACATTATTTATATAACTTTAATTTCTTACATGAGTTGCTTCACTGTTACACTGATATTAATAATTTAATTGATAATCACGAATATAATAAAGTCAAAGAAAAAGTAAACACATTAATGGATGATACGTACAAAGAATTCAATTCAATATATTCAAATTCAATAGTGTTAAATTACTTAATTAATGAAAGATTACAATATCATAAAAATAATCATATACATTGTACGACTATAATAGAAGATGAAAAAATTAATCAATTAGATATTGATGTTCAATATAATCTATTTGCATATATATTAAATATAGCAGAAAATCAGGCTATATATTTTGAAACAGATCAAAGAATTATAATTTTTAAATCAAAAACACTGATAAACAACTTAGTAATTCAATGTATAATTCCAAACAAAAACATAGATACTGATATGTTAAGGAAACAACTTGATACTATATTAAAAGACTATAAATGCATCATTAATATATCTCCATCTAAACATTCAAAACTAAAAATTTTGATTAATTTTATAGACTAATATCCTAAATAAAAAATATATTTGAAAATATTCAAAACATATAGAATTGCTCTAAAATATCCTATGGGTGTATAATCACCCTTTTTTGATAGAATTTCATAGTCTAGTTTTAATCTGATTAAAATATAATAAGCAAAGAATTATTACAATTATTTGATATTGAGGATGATGATATTGAAGGTTTCACTGATTTAGTGTTCTATTTTTCTAGAAGTACTAAATATTTCTCAATTATTATAAAGTTTAAAAACAATTTAATAGTTGATATTATTTCAAATTTTTAAATAAGTTTAGAGAAAAGAAAAAGGTCGAGTATATATGTACTGTTATAAGCTTTGTATTCAAACCATTGCTAAAAACATATTTTCCTAACTCGACCTTGCTGATTGATCATTTCCATGTAATTCGCTTAATAAATGATCAATTAAATCATACTCGAAAAACAATCATACGTAAACAGATAAAAAGATAAAATTAAATATATAGACAATCCCAAAATATCCTGCAAAATAAAGTGACAAATATTTTAAAATAATCTTTATTATAGCATCTAATTGTTTAAAGTATTAAAATTTGTGACACATAATTTTTAGATTTATCATTTCACTTCATTTTCTAATAACAATTGCATGACATCTTCTTTTAGATATTTATTTGTTGCAATTAAGCAAACAAATAAAATAGAACCAGTAAGAATAACAGGTGTTAAAATTGATATTTTGACAAGAGAAGGCTGTAAATCATTCCCTGGTTTTATTATTTCATTTTCGTTATTTTCATCGTAATTTAGCAAACTATATTCATAGCTAAAATAACTATTGTTTTGATAAGAATCATTAGTTGTCGCTAGGCCAAATCCAATAGCACTACCAATAATAGAACCCATTATAACCCATAAAACTAATCCACTTAGTATAAAAAGATAACATTGTCGTTTACTAGTACCTAAAGCCCTTAAAATTGCTATCTGCCTTTTTTGTTTAATTACATAAAAATATAATACCATTAAAATAATTATCATTGTTACTATAATACCGGCAGCACACAATATATAAGCACTTTCTTTAGCATTTTCAAGATTATGTTTCATTTGAGTATAACCCATATCATCAAATGTAATTTTTAATAGACTACTTTTGTCTAATTTAGAAAAATTATTCTGATATTCTTCAATAGTTCCATTTGGTATTATAAATGATGTCGTCTCATTAGACATTACACCATAATCAGCAATATTATTTTCATCAGATTCTTTTACTGATTTACTAGGAATAATAATCTGGTCATATCCCATTTCGGTAGTATCATTTATTGAAGTCACTTTTGTAGTGTAATATATTCCAACAATTTTATATTTATGGTTAGAAAAAACGGGATATATATCACCATTAGCATTTAACAAAGAAAAATTCAATCTAGAATCATGTCCAAACAAAATACCTGGTGATTCATTATAATTAGCAAAATATAAAGGCATTTCTATTTCATCACCAATTTTCAAGTTATTTGCTGTTGCAAAATCTTTAGAAACAATACATACTTTTTCTCCATTATCAAACTCTTTTTTAGATATTTTTCTTCCATCAACAATACTAGATTGTTTTAAATGAAAAGTTGGTAACAGATCTAAATTATTAGTTGGCAAAACAGGAATTGTTTTATCAAGCATTTTAAAACTAGTACACATATTTTGCCATTTTTCTTTTCTATTTGAATTTATAAAAGTCTCATTTACTTCTTCAATTGAAGCAGTAACAGTACTAATATCACTAGCTACCAAATTACCATTTTTATCATGTTGAGTAGTAAATGGTGCAAAATCATATGCAGCCCATTCAATCCCACCACTATTATCGTGATTATTATCTTTCATTAAAACAGTTGCTATATAAGTTTTTTGGACTTGTAAGGGTTGTGGATTATCATTATAATGATCGCAAAATGATATTATAGAGCCAACTTCCAATTCACCACTTAATACGTTTGTAACTTCAACATCGACAGGATGATCTGGGACACAATTAGTTACTGGTGTAAATTCAATAACAGTATAATCATCTGAAAATGTTGAATTTCTAGAAGTATTATATTCCTCCATATATGCACCATAGAAAGGTCTTTTTTCAGGTTCCAATAAATAATTAGCACTATCAAATTTTAAAATATCAGTTGGAATGATTGAATCATATATTGGATATTTATAATTGCGATAAGTTTTGCTAGCCCCATCAAAAGTAGAACTGACTTCAATAGCATCTTCATTTTGTTGAACTGTCGCTAGAGTTATACATGATTTTTCTATGTCATTTAACTGCTTGTTTGAATTAATCAACATCGTACTTCCCACTACTAATAATACGGCACTAATAATAATCATAAAAAATAGTGCTATTAATTTTAATGGTGCTCTACTCATTTGTTTTATACTATTTATCATTGTTTTTCTCCCCATAACAATAAATTAATCATTTTTTCAATTCAATATTACCATCCTTCATCTGATAAACAACATCAGCTTTAGCGGCAATACTTAAATCATGAGTAACAATAATAACGCAATAATCTTGATTTACTAACTTTTCAAACAATTCGATAATTTTGGTTCCATTTATACTATCTAAATTTCCTGTTGGTTCATCTCCAAGAATAAAATTTGCTTTTGATGCTAACGCTCTAGCAATAGCTACTCTTTGTTGTTCGCCACCGCTTAACATAGCTGGTAATTTTTTATAATATGTTGCTGGGATCCCAACCTTTTCTAATAATTCTTTTGCCTTATTTTCAATAATATCTTTTGGTTCTTTAATAATCTGCATTGGATACATTACATTTTCGAGTACTGTCAAAAGCGGAAAAAGATGAAAAGATTGAAATATCATTGAAATATTATCACGACGATGAGATTCTAAATCCTTTTTTTCTAGAAGTTTACCATCAACATATACTTCACCACTAGTAGGTTTACAAAATCCAGCTAAAATTGATAATAATGTTGTTTTCCCACTTCCTGATTGTCCAATAATTGCATATAATTTTCCTTTTTCAAAATGGCAATTAATGTTTTTAAGAGCTTCTACTTTTTGATATTTCCCTTGATATGTATAACTAACATTTTTTGTTTCTAATAATTCCATCATTTTCCTCCTAATCTGTTTTACTAAGTAATTGCATAATATCAAAATTCATTAATAATTTAATTACAAACATAATTCCTAAAATAGATAAGATAAGAAAACCAAAAAATATCATCAATAAACTAAATATTTCAATATCTGTTATCAAAGCCAACGCTAATACACCCAATAGACATCCTAAAATACTTAATATTTCTATTTCTAAAAACAAATTGAAATTTACTGCTTTTTTACTTTGTCCCAATGATAGTGATATTGCCATCTCTAACTGCTTATTTTTTATCAATAGAAAAATAACCAAAACATATAATACAAACATTAAAATAATAAATGGTATTTCAAATAATCTATACATTTGAAGTGCATCTAGTATATTTGATGCATTTTCAATGTATATATTGTCATAAACAATTAAGCTATTACCAGCTACACTTTGAACTGACTGACTATTAATATTAGAAAAACCTATGTTTTTTACATCTTGTTTAAATTCATTTAATTTACCAGGATCCTTTAATTCAAATTTTAATGAATCATAAAAAACTTCATTACCACTTTCTTTTACTAGTCTTGCTAAACTTTTTACCGGAACAATAATCGATGTATTAGTAGCCGAATTATAATCATATATGCCAATAACATTCATTTTTATATTATCAATATTATCTGTTAAATAAACGCCTGAATCATATTTATAAATAGATAATGAAAATGTTATTTCCTGTCCTAAAACAATATTATTTTGTTTAGCAAATTCAGCTTCAACAATACAATTATTTTTATCATCTGTTAAAAAAGAACTGTCATTTCCTGACATAAAATCAATATTATCATCATATAATAACGGTAAAGCATCAATTGAATTACATCCCATCAATGTTGTACTGATATCATTTTGATTATTGATATTACTGGCTACTACTTGAATAGTGTATTTAGCTTGCACGACATATTGAGAAGAAATAATCTGGTTTCCCTTTCTTTCATCAATTTCTAAACCAGTGGTTTTGCTACCGCTTATGTCGCATATTTCTCCTGTTACTGGTATTGTTTGACTTAATTTTTTCAGTGATGTTTCTAATGTCTTTATATTATTTATATATAGTCCAATAAAAATAATAATTGATATTGAAAATATTATTGTTAAGATACTTTTTAATGGTGATCTTAGAATTAACTTTCTTGTCATTGAAATAATCATATTACTACCCCTTACTATTAATTAAGTTAGTAAACTTAATATATAAAGCACCTAACTATAAAAAATGTTCTATAATAATTTAATATTCCTAATTAACTTCATGAAATCAACCAAAAATCCAAGTATTTTTATTAACAAATAATAAATTATCATATTCTTATTTTATTATATTATTTACAATAATCCAATATAAGTTGACTAAGAAGCAATTAATTCGTTTAAATAACAGTATTTAAAATATACTAAATTACATTATTTATAAAATTGCATATCAAATCCTCTAAAATTTAACAATTAAAAAACCAGTCATTTTATTATTGACTGGTAGAAATTATATCCATTATAAATTAAATAAAATTTATTCTTTTTTGATAAGTTGCATAATAGCTAAACATACAAGTCCAATTGCTAACATCCTAATAGCTAAGTTTATTTCAATTTCATTTAAAAACAAAAGAACAACTACTGCAATTCCCATTGCTAAAGCTACTCCATTTAATGCAAGTGGAATAATTTCATTTATTTTGTTATCTGGTGGAGTTTCTTTCGTTTTGGTTTTTACTTGCATTAAATCATCAACGGAAACTTCAAATATTTCTGCAAGTTTAGGAATTGAGCTAACATCTGGAAAAGATAAATCCCGCTCCCATTTTGATACCGCTTTATCAGTAACCCCCATTTTTTCAGCTAACTCAAGCTGTGTCATTCCCTTTTCTTTACGCAATGAAACAATTATATTTCCAAAAGTTTGTTTTTTCATTATCTATTCACTCCTTTGACAACTTTTATGATAGCATAATCTCTTTTCTATACTCCACCGACTGATAGTTGAGTTTACTCAACTTATAGTTTATCACATGTTTAGTAATATAAATTATTATTTAAAATAAAAACATAGGTATTTCAAGTTGATACCTATGTTTCTAAAAATCCCCTTTATCAAAAACTATATTTCTTTTTTAATTATCTTTATCATCTTTTAAGATTGTAGCAATTTCATAATCTTTAATACTTCTTATATTTATTAAAAGCATTACCAGATAAATAATATTCAATACTATAATAACACCAGCATTAATTTCAATTCCTCGATTTCCTATCAACAATAAATAAAGTAAACTTTCACCCATTAAAACAATATCAATAATAATTAACTCTTTGAACTTTTCTTTTATATAACTGCTTTTAATCTTTGACAGTAATACTAAACAACTAGCTATAATCGCTAAATTTCCTGATACTTGTCGCCATTGTTTTTTCAAAGAATAAATCGTATAAATAAGCAAGGTTGTAAAAATTACAATTACTACAGCTTTAAATACTAATTCAAAAATTCCCATCTCATTATTAATTCTTTCCATATTTTCAACAAATAAATTCGTAGTTTCTAACTGTGTATTTTTTGAAAACCGGTAATAATCATTTTCGATGTTTTTAGAATCACTATGATAAACATAATAATCCATATCTTCACTAATACTACGAGTCTGTTTGAAATAATCATTTGAATAATATACCTGTAATACATTTTGAACATCATCTTCATAGACAATTCCTGCAATCTCAAAAGTATCTTCATTACTAAAGAAATCAATTTTATAACTTAAATTCATTTCCTGTCCAATCAGTTTTTCTTTTGATACACCCTGGCTATCCATTAAGATTTTAGCAACATTTTGATTGATTATAATCTCATTACCCTTTATTTCCTTTTGACCACAAAATTCTAATTCTTCATTGTTAGTAACTATAGGTACTACATTTATCCGATATTTACGTCCATCAAGAATAATATTATCAAACTTAACGATTCTTTCACCAGGAACCCTGACCGGATTTTCTTCATCATCATTATTTACTTCAATATATATTTCATAACTGTTTAAAATTTTTAATGATTCTATCGGTTTAAAAATTGTAAAATAGGTTTGCAATGAAACTAATGCTGTTAAAGCAATTACTAGAATAATCAATAGCTGAACTATCGAACTGTGATGTAGAACTTTTCTGATTATCTTTTTTAAATATTTTTGATCTGGTTTAGGCAACAAAACATCTTTAGCTTCTACTACTTCATTGTCTATTTCATCATTGCTTTGGAGTTTTTTATCAATTATTTCATAAACAACCGGTTGATATTTTTCAATCAGTTCTGTTTCATGACTTGCTAACAAAACTATCTTTTCTTTTGCAAGCGTCGTTAAAAGTTCCATTACATTTTGTTTATTTTCCATATCTAAAGATTCAGTCGGTTCATCACAAATGATGATTTCTGGATCCATCATTAAGGCTCGAGCAATTCCAATACGTTGTTTTTGACCACCAGAACATTCATCAGGATAATGATCCATAATATCTTGTAAACCTAAAATCTCGATAATGTCCTGTTTTTTATCAAAAGTTATATGATAAAGATTTTCAAACAGATCAATATTTTCAGCTACCGTCAAATTATTAATCAGCTCATAAGTTTGAAAAATATAAGCAATCTTAGTTCCTTTCACTATTACTCTTTTACCACCGTCAAAATCTTCATATCCAGCAATAATATTCAATAATGTTGTTTTACCACTGCCACTTTCACCTTTAATCAGATACAATCCACACTTAGAAAAATCAAAATCAAGTCCATCGAATACTGTTTGTCTGCCAAAACTCTTTTTAATTCCTTCTAATCCGTATTTCATAGCTTATTCCCTTTATCAATAACATTATAATAATCGCCAATATTATACTGATTCCAAAGTCACTTAAATTAAATGTCAGTATTTCACTATATTCATATCTAAATGCTATTTCATTGATTTTTTCAATCAGTGGCTGTAATAATATTAGCCAGACTATTACTCCTGTTATTATACTTATCCCTTCTATCATAAATGTTATTCGCTTTGCTTTATATCCAGCTTCCTTGATTATCTGTCCTTCTTTTTTCAATCTTCGATTACTTAATATCTCATAACCAATCATTACCATTATTACTAATATGATCATTATCATACTGATTCCCCAGTATAGTAGGGGATTATTATATTCCTGACTGCTTTTATCATTACTTGCATAACTTACATAATGACTGTCTGTACTAGCTGATATTTCATCAATTTTACTGCTTATTTCATCACTGTCACTTTCTGGATCGATTAAATAATAAGCATACTGATATTCTAAGTATTCCAGATTCATTTGATAATTTTCCTCGATCCATTTATCATAAACACCATATCTTAGATACACCTGGTTTTCATAATTATTTTTATAATCTGTTATCCCGACAATCTTGCAAGAAAAATAACTTTCTTCATTATTTCCTTTTTTTAATGGATCGTGAGTTTTAAAATATTCATAAGGAGTATATGAACCATTGACCAGATTTATCTCTTTGCCTATCAAATCCTCATAACTGGATACTGATTCATTTTCCAATAGCTCATCAGCTACTGTTAATGATATGATTATTTCATCATCTCTTTTCATCTGATTGCCATATAATAATGAAAACTGATAATCATTTTTCATCTGATAAACTACTATATCTCTATAATATATATAATCAAAATAAATTGAATTACTTATCGAATCATCTGGAAAGTAATCTGTGCAATCTTTAAAACCATCATAACCATAATAATAGAAAAATATTTTTTCATTACGGATTTCATGTTCAGGTCCCCCTTCACTTTCAAAGAATTCTATACTAGCTGCTAGTTTTTGAGTGCTTGGTCGTTTCGGATCTGCTGTTTCTAATACTTTCTTAGCTTCATCATATGTTAATTCAAGCTCATAATTTGACCAATCATAAATATCTGTATCCCATCCTGCTCGATATCCTATTACCTCATCTACTTCATTCAATACATTTTGAACATCCTGCTTGGTATAAAAATCATATGTGGAATATATTGGTTCAACGACCTGGTAAGACGCAGTTGTTTTATTTTCATCGCTTTTGTTTTCTTCATTACCGATTGTTATTAACAGATTTTCTCCTGTTATCCATTTATATTTGGCATCACTCTTTCCTGATACTGAACTGAAAAAATTGATCCCGGCATATAAAGAAAATATCAACAGACTCATTATCACTGCTTTTATCAGACTGTCTCCCGGTCTTGAGATTATCATCTTTTTAATCAGATACAGATATTCTTTTACTGGTCGATTAATTTTTCTAGACTGTTTTAAATGATATTCTTTTTGTTCACTGATAATCTTATCTTCACTTATATATCCGTTTTCCAGTTTACAGATTCGACTGGCATACTGATTACATAAAGCTTTGTCATGGCTTACTATTAACACTGGAATATTTTTTCCTGCTTCTTTTAATGCTTCCATGACCAGTTTACTATTGGCTGCATCTAATGCGGCTGTCGGTTCATCACAGATCAGTAAATCCGGCTGACTTAATAGACACTTTAACACCTGAACTCTTTTCTTTTGACCGGTTGATAATTTTTTTACTTTTTTATCCTTATGTTCAAACAAGCCAAACTGTTTTAATTTCAAGTCTATCATTTTTTTATCTTTGCACAGCATAAACAGATTATCAAAAACACTTAGACTCTCCATTAGATTATATTCCTGTTCAACATACTCAACATTTCCATCTAATATCATAGTACCGGTATAATCATGATCACGTCCAGCTAAAATATTTAATAATGTTGTTTTACCACTGCCGCTTTTACCGATAATAAATGTCAAACCAACAGTATTTAAAGTAAAATTTAAATCTTTTAAAACATGAACGTCATTTAATTTATTATGATATGTTTTGTTGATATTATCTAATCGCATTCTTCTCCCTCCCTATAAAAAGCAAAAGGAAATTTGAGGTTTGATCCAACAAATTTCCTTTTAGCTATAAAATTATTTTATTATTGTACCTATAAAATGTTTTAATAATATCCTGATTATTATATTTTGTTACAGTCCAACGTTTTGATTAATTTTATTTAATTTAAAATGCTATAAATGATACAGCTATTATATCCCTTAATGTACCTTTAAAATAACATCCACAATTTATTGTTTTTATTTTAGTAAACAAACTAGAAATATTTAATACATATTGATAATGATTTTATAAGATTTTCCCCTCATATAGAAATCAAAATTATTATGTATCTTATTGGATCAATATTATCTTTGTTACTTATATTATAAATGAAAAGAGATATATATTGAATAGAATCTGCATAAAATACAAAAATCACGCATATTATTCATATAAATAATGCTATAAACTCTAGTTAGAATTTATAGCAATCAAATATTATTTATTTTTTCTTCTTTCTTTTAAAACAGTAAATAATAGCCATATTCCTAATCCTACCGCTGTCATAAAGCCAATAAAACCTAAAGCTGGTATTCCAAAAACTTTAGGAGTCATTTGGGTTGTACAAAGCAAACTGCTTGCCATCAATAATCCAGCACTGATAATTCCTACAATTAATTTATTGACCATATGATTTATCGCTTTCATAGGAACGCTTGATTCCATAATATCTAAATTAACCTTTAATCTTCCTTTCATTATCATTCGAATAACTTCTGAAAGCTGAACGGGAAGATTTAATATATTTTGACTAGCATCATATACCTTTTTAGCTGAGTTTGTTAATTCTTTTTTAGCATCAAACTCTTTTGACATATGACTAGCAACATGATTAGCAGCAATTTCAATAATGCTAATATGAGGATCTACTAACATTACTGTACTTTCGATAGTTACTAACCCTCGTGCTAACATGCTAACACCTTTTGGCATTGAAATGCGGTGTTTATGAGCAATCATAAAAATTTCCTGGACTACATCTCCTAGGTTAATATCTGTTAAGTCCATTGTTACATAGTGCTTCATAAATGTTTCAATATTATCATAAAATAAAGCATAATCAATACGATTATCATGTTGGCCTAATGTCAAAATTACATCAACAAGTTTTTGCGTATCATTTTGTCCAATAGCTAAAACTGCGTCTTTCAACAAATCTTTATCACAGCGATTTAAAATACCCATCATCCCAAAGTCGATCCAAACGATTTTTCCATCACGGATTCTTAAATTACCAGGATGAGGATCAGCATGAAAAAAACCATCATCTACAATTTGTTTAATATAATTTTCTGCTAATTTTGCGGCAATTTCTTTTAAATCATAACCAGCATCTTTTAATGCGATTCGATCATCAATTTCATAACCTTCAATATATTCCATCACAAGTACTTTACTAGTACTATACTCATCAATAATTTCTGGAGCTGCTATGTAATTAATATCTTGATGAAAATGTGCAAATCTTTTAGCAAAACTGGCTTCATTTAAAAAATCCATTTCTTCTTTGGCAGTATGCCAAAATTCATCTAAAACGATATTTAAATCAACAACACTACCTAAAACATCATTTAACTTTAAAATCTTTACTGCACGACGGATCAAAGAAATATCTCTTTCCATCATCTCATAAATACCAGGACGTTGAACTTTTACTACAATCTGACGTCCGTCTTTTAATGTTGCTTTATGAACCTGAGCAATCGAAGCACTTCCTAAAGGATTAACATCAAAATCAATAAAAACCTGTTTTAGATCTTCTTGATATTCATTTTCAATGACCCTCTTTACTACATCTAAACTCATTGGAGCAACATTATCTCTTAATTTCACCAATTCTCGACAATAACGCTGAGAAAACATATCTTGTCGAGAAGCCATTATTTGACCAATCTTAACAAATGTTGGTCCCAGATCCTCTAAAATCATTCTAAACTTTACCGGATCAATTCCTTTTGTTATATGATGTTTTCTCAGTATTGCCAGAATCTGTGCTAGACGCCGTTTCGTACTCAAACTATTATTTTGATTCATTCTTTGATTTTTGTAATTCTTCTATTTTTTGTTTTAATTTTTCTAAGTCATCTACGTCCATCTTTTGTAAATCTTGTTCAACTGTTTCTACACTTACAGGTTGTCTAAGTTTTTCAGCAACATTATGTTTAAGTTCTTCATTTAAAACTTTTCCTTGTTCAACCGTTAATTCACCTTTTTTAACTAAATCTTCAACAACTTCTTTAGACTTTTCAGCAGTTATGGCAACTGCACCAATTCCTACTAATAATAACTTTCTTAAATCTTCACTAAAATTATTCATAACGCATCCTCCTTTGTTATATATACTTATTTTACAACGAATTTATATAAATGTGTAGTTTTACAAAAGATAAAATAAAAGAGAAACTAATGCATAGTATCCCTTATTATTCATCATTAATATTTATTTTTATATTTAATAAATAAACCCGCTCCAGCAACACTTACTACTACAGCTGCTATGGCTACAACTTTTTTAATCATCTTTGCTCCTCCATCTTTAAACTTTTTTTCTAACCAACAAACCAGTACCAATTAACGCTATTGTTACAATTACTACAATAACCACTCTTATTATCATTTAATTACCTCCTCTTTAAATAAAATATTTGTTTATTTTAAAAGAATTATTTAAAAAATATTAAAAATCTACACAGTATATTCTACAAACTGATTACCTTGTAACTCTTTAGCTAAAGTATCTGGCAAATATAAATTTGATTTTTTTTGTAATGAATAACCAGCATTTTTTAAAACATCTGCAACAAAATAAGAACAAAAATAATGATTATTAATTCTAATCGGTATTTTTAAAAACGCCCCAATAAATTCAATAATTGAATATCTATAATCTCTTTCATTTTCTAAAATCAAATATATTTCTTGTTTAATTAAGTTATATTGCTGTTTATCAACATCTATATAACAATACGCATAATTATCACGCCAATTTTGGGATATTTTTGATCGTTTTTTTTCCTTGGAAAAACCTTTAAAACCAAATCTATATAAAT